>JADGBU010000034.1:8290-24944 GCA_015231295.1 Magnetococcales bacterium
CGGACAAGGAGAAGGCGGACAAGGAGAAGGCGGACAAGGAGAAGGCGGACAAGGAGAAGGCGGACAAGGATCAGAAGCGTGAGGAGGAGTCCGGGAAAAAATAATCCGGATCACTCGTGCCGGTTTGAAATGCACGCGATGAAGCGAACCTCCCGAAAGGGGGGAGAACCAAATAAAAGGCCCGGTCTCTGTGAAGAGATCGGGCCTTTTGCTTGGTGCGGTTGGTGATCCGGCCATCCGGTGGGGATGCCGGTTGCCGGGGAAGGGGCAGGCTATTCCCGGATCTGCTGGCGTTGCAACCAGGAGGCGATGTCTTCGCTCTGTTGCCGGGTGAGGGGGACAAAGGCCATCAGGTGGGCGGGTTGAATCTCATGGGCGAGGGTGCGCTGCCGCTTGATCCGATCGATGGAGGCGGTTTTGGCGATCAGGGGGCCGGAGGCGCGCTGGTTGCGCGGTGCGATCCACTCTTTCTTTTCATACCGGCCCTCGCCCTGTTTGCCATGACAGGAGGCGCAGTGATCGGCAAAGAGTTTTTTGCCGTTTTCCACATCACCCGGGACAACCGGCGGAGCGGCCGGCGGCTTGGCATCCGGGCCGGGCACGAAGGCCCGGTCGTTCGGATCCCCGGATACCAGGGCGCGTTTGAATTCCAGCGTCCAGAAGTGGCTTTCGGGATCGAAATGGGCCATGACGGTGACATCCGACCGACCGCCGGTTGCCGGACGGCGGATCGAGTAGGGAATGCTGACCCCGGAGGCGAAGGTCATGCCGGGTTCGATGGGCATGGCATCCTCCTGGTCGAGAATTTCGGTCCGGAAGCCGGGTTTGCCGTAGTTGCCCGCCTGATGATCCTTGCGGGAGATGAATCCCGGTTGGGAGTCTGCCTCCTTGTTGGCGGCTTTTTGGTCATTGTCCTGATCCGGAGCCTGTCCCGCATCGGCCAGACGACCGTTGAAGATGCCGTCTCCGTAAACCAGGTAGCCATCCTTGAGGGTGTTGCCGAGATGGCTGCGGGTGCTGGTCCAGTGCCACAGATCGGCGACATCTCCGGGAAGGGAGGTGTGCATGCCTGCGGTTTCCTCGCCGATCAGGTGTTCTCCGGGCGCTCCGGAATCGACCAGATTGGGGTGGCAGTAGGCTCCGCAGCCCAAACCGCCATCGCGGAAAGCGCGCTCCTTGTCCACCATGGGAAACATGAAGAATACCTGATCCTCGTCCTCATCCCCGGCGATGTCGTGATCCCGGTTGATCACCGAGGCTGCCGGGGTGTCCGGTTGGATTGGGACATGTTTGGATTTCTGCCAGGTGGAGCCATCGAACACCCAGCGTCTGCGGTTGATCGAGGCGTCGTGATTGGCATCCTCGAAGCGCACCGCGAAATAGAGAAACCGGTCATCGTGGGCCGAGGCGATCTGGATCGGTCCGGGGGTGGCGTCGTAGAATTCGCTCAGGGGATAGTTGTTCATCACCCGACCGGCGATGGTGGTGAACCAGGCCGGGTTCCAATCGTCCAGCCTGCCATCCATGCGGAGCGCACTGGCCTCGATCCGGGGCGAGATGACCACCTGGGGGGAGATCCGGGCGGGATCGGCCTGCTCCTGGAAATCCAGAAAGAGCAGATTGTTCCCTTGATGGTTGTGTGAATTCTCCGTGACCGCGAAAGAGAAATAGAGGTCAGCGGGCAGAGTTCCGGCCATACCGGAGGTGGTGGTCAATCCCAAAGTCAGCAGTGCAGGTGCGATGAACAGGCAGAATCCTTTCATGGGGCTCTCCGGATTGGGAAATGGGGTGTGCAAGAGATGTCTTGAAGGAATTCGATCTTTCCGATCATGCCGGTCTCTTGCAGATGGATCCGGGGCTCACGCTTCGGATCTGCTCGACATCCAGGGCAGGATCTTTCATTCGTCATGCCAAAACGATCGAATTTGAGAGAGGCAAGGTTGTATTCTCGCGAGCATGATGGATGACGAGTTGATTTTTTTCAAGATGTCAGCGCCCGCCCCTGGTCGATTTCTGATGGCGGGGCGGATTGCGGGGGTGTGGATGGGGGGTGATCGGATGGTTTCTTCAAAATGGGAATCCTGGAGGGTCGTGATTTTCATTTCTTGGAAAGAAAATTCCGCGCAAGGAGCCCTGGAGGGGGTGTCGATGGGGATGATTGGGGAGAGTGTATTTAATTGTATGTTATAACGATATTTTTTGTGTTGCTGATAATTTGGCACTCCGTCTGCAGTAGGGATATCAACGGCGCAACGAGTCGCACCGAACCGGAAACCAACTTTTATTCGGGCATTAGGATCAAGCCATGCACATCACATCGGGTCGTCAATTTTTGAAACTGTCCATGGTTTTCGGGGTTGCCGCCGTTGGACTGTTGCTTGGGGTCGGATCGACGGATGCCGCCACCATCAAGGGGAGCAAGCACGATCTGGGCAGCGGCGGTGCTTCCCAGCAGGGTGCCACCAGTGCCACCACGGAAGTGTGTGTCTTCTGTCACACGCCACATAGTGCCAACACGGCGGCTACTGCCCCTCTCTGGAACAAGAGTCTGCCGGGTTCCACCTATACCCGTTACTCTTCTCTGAACTCCACCACGATCGATGGTTCCAATGAGACCGTCGGTTCGGTTTCCCTGGCCTGTCTCTCCTGTCATGACGGCAGCCAAGCCATGGATGTGATGATCAACAAGCCCGGTAGTGGTGGCTACAACTCCTCTGGTGCCGCCTACGACGGGGATGATCCCATGACCAATCCGGCGGGCAAGACCCCGATGCTGGGCACGGACATCTCCAACGACCATCCGATCAGCATTCAGTATGGCGGCGGCGGGTGGGTCACGGGTGATGCCGATGGTGCCGCGTCTGCGGGCACGCTGGCGGATGGCAGTTTCAAGGCCGGTGTCAAGGCGACCATCAACAGCACGCCGGTCTGGTGGATCGATACCGCCGGCGGTACGGCCAATGCCCGGGACAAGACCGACATCATCCTTTATACCCGTGGATCCGGCGCGGCGATCCAGCCCTATGTGGAGTGTGCGAGCTGTCACGATCCCCACAACAGCAGCGCGACCGGGGTTTCGTTCATGCGTATCAGCAACGCCTCCAGCGCGGTTTGTCTGGCCTGTCACGACAAATAAGATTTTGTGCCGGTTTGCCCGGGTGAGCATCGTCGTCCCGGTACGCAGAGCGCGGGCAAAGCCAGGGTTTCCCGGAAACGGGAACGATCATGAGTCACGAAAACGCGAAAGAGAAGGCGCGTGATCGTGACTCATTGGATTTTTCTGAAACGGGTGAGATCATGTTCCGGCTTGGCCGTGGTCTCCGGGAAAAGGATCCCCGCGCAGGTCTGCCACGGAAGAGCAGGGCGTGAGGGTGTGTCCATTCCCGGTCATGCCGATGCTTTAGTGCATGATCGCCTACTTAATTGTGAGGGCTCGGGTCGTCGAGATGAAATATACGAATTCTTCCATCCTGTCTCTGGCCTTGTTTTTGGGAATCGCTCTGCCGGTTTCTGGTCAGGACACACCCTCGGCCTCTCCTCCGGCCTCTTCATCTCCCTCTGTCACGGAACGCCCCCCGTTCGCCACGGTGGATGGAGTGATCATTCCGGCTGATCACTTCATCAAATCGGTGCAGGAGGGCATGCGGCAGAAGTTCTACCACGGCAAAATCCCGGATGATCAGATGGCCAAATTCCAGCGGGAGATGGGTACCTCCCTGGTGGATCGGATTCTCATGGTCCGGGAGGCCAAAAAACAGGGATTGCAACCGGATCAGTCGGAGATTCAGCATCGGATCGCCGAATTCGAACGGCGTTACGCCTCATCCCCCCGCTATCAGGCCAATCGGGAGGCCATGCTCGGACCCATTGTGGAAGAGATGGCGGATCGCAGCCTGGTCACGCAGCTCAAGGAGCGGATCACCAAGGTCAAGGAGCCGTCGGAGGGCGAGTTGCGGGCCTTTTACAAGGCCAACCCGGACAAGTTCACCGAGCCCGAAGACCTCGCCGTTTCGCTGATCCTCTTGAAGGTGGAACCCAATGCCGGGGCGGACGCCTGGAACAATGCCAAGAAAGAGGCGGATCAACTGGTCGGAAAGCTCAAGGACGGAGCCGATTTTGCCGAAATGGCCCGTATCCATTCCGGCGATCCCTCTGCGGCCAAGGGGGGGAAGATGGACTATCTCCACTCCGGCATGCTCGCCGAAGACGCGGAAAAGGCCATTGCCAGTATTCAGCCGGGTCAGTTCACCGATGCGGTCATGGTGCTGGAAGGATACGCCATTTTTCGTCTCGACAAACGCGCGCCGCCTCACCAGCTCACTTTCGAGGCGGCCCGTGAACGGGCGAAGAAGCTTTTCACGAGAGATGCCGCCGACACCCAATGGAAACAGTTTCGCAAGAAGTTGTGGGACAAGGCCTCGGTTCAGATCAACGAGTCCTATTATCTGCCTCTCCCCGAACCCGGCAAGGAGCCGGTGGGAACTCCGCATCCTCATGCGATGGGAGGTGGCAAAGCCAAATGAAATGGATCTAGGTGAAGAAAACAACTCGCCACTTCCGGTTTCTGCTCCCTGTCCTGTTGGTCCTGATTCCGGCGCGAAATCCGGTTTTGGCTGAGGATGAAGAGAGTTCTTTGCCTTTTTGGGATCCGGAACGGTATGGCGTGCACGGGAAATACAGCCCCTGGACCCTGTCCGGGGGGGTTGGGTTTCGTTATTCGTATGATTGGCAGAAGAGCAAGGACGCCTTGGGAACGCAGGCGCAGCAGCAATGGTTTTCGCAGTTGCGCAGTGGGAAAGGGGCGACCGGGTACATCATGGAACCCTACATCGCCCAGTGGAAGACCGATTTCATGGTGGGCCTGACCCTCAGTCAGGGGGCGGAAAGCAGACAGAATACGCGGGATGGCGGCAACGGATCGACCGGAGAGGAAAAAAGCGTGCATTTGTCTGCCCAGTCGCTACAAAGCAATGTTGATCTGCGGGTGTTTCCGGAGAGCGGTTTTCCGTTCAATCTCTATTTCAACCGCGCCAATTCCGGGAACTCCGGCAGCAATACCGATGCCCTCGGGCGTGTGTCGCAGAAATTTGGAGTTATCCAGCAGTATCGGGACCGGGAAGCCCAGATGAATGTCAGACTTCAGGCCGAAAGACGTATGGATTCCAGTGGCGGCAAGGACAGCTCCGGCCTTTTGCCCATGGTGCTTCCCGGCATCCACGAAACCGATGACGCCCGAAAGGGAGACATGGTGACGCTCCGTGTGGACAAACGATTGGATGATCACAGCCTGGAGATGGTCGGTCGCCTGTCGCGGCAGGATGGTCGGACCAGACTGGGCAAGGGATTGATCTGGGAGCGCAGCCTCTATTTTTCCCACAGCGTCAGTCCGATGGAAGAGCTGTCGATCAACAACATGGCCAACGTTTCCCGCAATCGGGATTTTAAACGCAACTACGACGACGAGGCTCTCGGCATCTACCGGGAGACCGATGAGTTTCAGCTTGTCGGGACGGAGCAGTTCACCTCCAACGCCTTCTGGCGATCCGAGGAGTCGCCGTTGATGCTCAACGGAACTTTGCGCATTTTCCGGGAAAATAACAATAATACTACCACGGACAGTACCTATTCCAAACTCTCTCCCAGCGTGTTGGCCGCGCTGGGCCTGACCCGACCGGATGGACTGCCGTTGATCCCGAATGCACAGCTCTCCTCCCGGAGCAATGGGGGGATCATTCGTTCCCGTTCCATCAACGCGCGCCTCGGGGCCGGTTATCGCTTTGATCCCCATCACAATGTCAACGGTGCCTTTTCGGCCAATCAGGAGATCCGGGAAGTCACCTCCGATACCGCAGTCACGGAAGCGACCATCAACAGTCTGATCCAGTCGCTCGGCTATCAGTACGACTCGGGCCCCATCGCCTTGGAACCCTACAGCTACTCCTGGTTTTCGGGCACCACCTTCAACAACGCCCTGATCACGGGGCAGAGTTCGGTGCAGCAGTTGTCGGAACGGATCGGGCATGGCGTGGAACGGGCCTTCGGTGCCGAGGATCAGGACGGACTGTTCAAACTCACCCTGGAGGAGTCCTCCGGTCTCACCTATGCCGACGAACCCGATGTGGACGTGACCCATTCGGCGGGACTCGGTTATGAAATCTCTCCCGAAGGCGCGCGCGCCCTGATCGAACTCCGGCTGACCGATTCGCGTACCGTCACCAATCCCATGGACGAAACCCAACTGCTCAACCTGCAACTCGCGCGGCACTCGGCCTCCGAGGGAACCGAACAGTGGTCCGGGAATCTCTCCTTCAACTGGTTGCGCCATGTCGATGAGACCGGATTGCAGACCGAAAGCCAATCCGCTAGTGGCTCCTTGCGTTACTCCATGGCCGATCTGATGGGATTTCCACGGCTGCGTTACGACATGATCACCACGGTTTCCGGCGACTCCTGGGCTTTGGGCGCGCTCGGTCCCTCGGAACAGGAGATCCGTTGGCGCAATCTGTTGAGTTACAATATCGGCAAGATCAGTCTGCGTTTTGGTGGGGAATTGAAATATTTGCAAGACAGTGTTGGTGATAAAAGTTATCAGGCATTACTCACGTTCGAGGTTGTTCGCAATTTCTACAGGAGATTTGATCAATGAGAAGAAAGTTTCCGGGAAGCATTTCGGTTCCGAGAAGTCCCAAGGGTCTTCTCCGCATCGCGTTTCTGGTCGTTCTGGCCTGCATGGTGTGGGGAGGGGAGGTGATGGCCGAGTATGGTGATATCGTGATCAACAACTATTCGGACCAGGCTGGCATGCGTCCGGCGGTCTTTCCCCATTGGTTTCACCGGATCCGTTTCCGCTGCAAGGTGTGTCATGCGGATCTGGGCTTCAAGTTCAAGGCGGGCGGCAACGAGATCAACATGCTCAAGATCATCGACGGGCAGTTTTGTGGCGGGTGTCACAATGGGGAGGTGGCGTGGTCTGTGGAAAACTGCGACATCTGCCACTCCGGGAAACCCAACACCTCGACCCGGGTCCATGGCAACACCATTCAGAAACTGGTGAAATGACGCTCTAGAAAGGAGTTAGATTCATGAAACGTGCCTCCCTGATTGCCTTGGCCCTGCTGTTTCTTGTTGCCGGGGTTGGCATCTCCGTGGTGGTGGATGCGGCGCAGCCGGCCGCATCGAAGAACCCGGAAGCCGCCAAACCCGCCGAAGCCGCCAAACCCGCTGAAGCCGCCAAACCCGCTGAAGCGGCTCCCGCAGCCCCCAAGCCCGCTGCGGCCAACACCTTCAACCGTCTGATGATTCCGAGGGCGGATCGCAATCCGCCACCGCTCAAGGACGGGATCCACGATCCGGAAGGACCGGGCACCTCCTCGTTGCAGCCGCCGCTGGATGCTTTCGCCACCATGCCGAAAAGCAATGCGGGCAACAACGTCAACTGGGTGCAGGCCATCAAGGACAAGGCCATCAATCCCCGTTACGACCGGCTCAATCCCAAGGAGGAGCCGATGGTCCTCGACCTGGATATCGTGCGCGAGGTGAAAGGGTTCATGCCGGATGTGGTCTATCCCCACGACCGTCACACCGAATGGCTTGACTGTTCCAACTGTCATCCGGACATCTTCATTCCGGAGAAGGGCAAGAACACCATCTCCATGGCGCAGATTCTCATGGGACAGAAGTGCGGGGTCTGTCATGGCAAGGTGGCCTTCCCGGTTTCGGAATGCCGTTTGTGCCACTCCAAGAAGAAGGATCAACCCAAAGCCGCTTCCACAGCCAAATGAGCTTCTTTTTTCGTGGGAGGTGTGTGGTGCGCAAACGCATCGGGATCATCGGTCTGGGGGTGGGCGTGCTTCTGGTTTCTTGCGGGGAGGCCAGGGCCGATCATCCCCTGTTTGAACAGAAATCCCGTTTGCTGGATCGTTTTCTGGTCCAGTCGGCCACCAGCGAGCAGGTGGGACGGGGCGAGGATGCCAAACTCAAGGAGATTCTCGACCAGACCCGCAAACTCCGGGAGGAGGCGCGGCAGCTCCATGACCAGGGTGACATCGACCAGGCCACCAAACGGGTCGATCTGGCCATCAAGGAGGCGGTGAAACTCTCGCAATTGACCTCCGGTCCTGCCAAACAGGCCTGGAATCAGCAGATCCGCTTCGAGGGACTGATGGCCGGGGTGGCCACTTTCGAGGATGCCTATCAACGGAACCTCCAGGTGTTGGCCAAGGAGAGCGGCAAGGCACTGGATCCCTCGATTCAATCCGAGGAGATCCGGCAGGTGGTTGCAAAAGCCTCGGAGCTGGCTGGGAAGGGGTCGTTCGATCCGGCCAACGCGCTGCTGGCCGACATGCAGCAGCGGCTCACCACGGCTCTCAAGGCGATGCTCGATTCCAAGACTCTGGTCTATCAGCTCAAATTCGAGACGCCGCAGCACGAGTATCGTTATGAGCTGGACCGCATGTTGAGTTTCGAGGCGTTGTTGAACATGGCCCTGTCACGGGCTGCACTCGATGAAAAGGGTCGGCGCACCATCCAGGAACGGCAGGAAAAGAGTCGCGTCCTGCATCGCGAGGCGGAACAACTCGCCGCTGCTGGGAAATATACGGAGGCGATCCGCACCATGGAAAGTGCCAACGACAATCTGAGCCAGGCCATGATGATGGCAGGTATCGTCTTCCCCTGATGGGAGTTGAAAGATGAAACATATGAATCACACCCTGATCGCCGCTCTCACCCTGGCCGGTCTGGTCGGACTCCATTCGGATGCGGTCGCCGGAAGCGATTTCGGCAACTCGTCCCGGGAGAACGCGCCCGCCGCCAGGGAGAGCGCGCCGGATCCGGCCTTGCGCGAAACTCCTGCCACCCCGTCTGCCATCAACAGGGCCACCGATCCCAAGGCCACCCGGTGGGGCATGGACCGGGAACAGGTGAAGCGTCGGTGGGATACGGTCAACACGTTGGTGGAACTCTCCTCCGGGGCCAAGAAAGTGACTTCGAGCGGACGCCCCGAGGCGGTCGCGCTTCGGGATCAGGCCAGATCCCTGCGGGATGAGGCCAAAGGGCTGCTCGACAAGGGAGAGCTGAAAGGGGCATCGGACAAGCTCGGTCAGGCCACCCAGAAGATGTTCGCCGCCGTCAAGGAGGCCGACGGGGGTGAGTCGAAGCGGGGCAAGCAGGAGCAGGATTTCAACCGCCGTCTGGAGAGCGTGCGGGTGTTGACCGATGCGCTGGACCGCATCGGAAAAGAGAAATCCTCCGCCCAGGCCGCCGAATCGGGCAAACAGGTCAAATCCCTGATCGGGCAGGCCCAGAGCCTGATGGCCAAGGGGGATCAGGAGGGGGGCCGCACCGCCCTCGACAAGGCCTATGTCACGGCCAAGACCAGCATCGAACTGCTGAGACGTGGGGATACCCTGGTGCGAACCCTGAAGTTCGCTTCCAAGGAGGAGGAGTATCACTACGAGGTGGATCGCAACGATACCCACCAGATGCTCATCGGCATGCTGCTCAAGGATACGGGCAAGGCTGCGGATCCGAGGATCAAGGAGTTCGTGGCCAAGGCTGCGGAGTTGCGTCGTCAGGCCGATCAAATGGGCCAGAGTGCCAGGTTTGAAGAGGCCATCCAGGTTTTGGAACAGTCCACCATGGAACTGGTCCGGGCCATCCGCAGTGCGGGAATTTTTATTCCGGGCTGACGGGAGTGCCGGTATGGTCTGCGTTTCAGGGGAGACGGGTGAGGCGAGGTGGATATGATGGTGCGTGTGTGGCGGGGATTGTGGATGCTGCTGTGTGTGGTCGTCCTGGCCTTTCCGGCCCAGGCGGCGGACAAACGGAACTGGAAAGCCCTCGAAAAGGATGACGTACACGATCCCCAGGGGCCGTCGCTCCAGGATCTGCAACATCCGTCGGAGGCACTCAAAACGTTGCCTTCGGACGGGGCGGGCAATCAGGTGGACTGGGTGAACGCGCTGCGCAACGGCTTCATTCAGCCCCGCACCAACATTCTGCCCGAAACCCAGGTCAATGTGCTCGATCTGGATCTGATCTATAGCAATACCGGCGATCAGCCCTTCGTCCGTTTTCCGCATCGTCCCCATACCGAATGGCTGGATTGCGTCAACTGTCACGAGGAGATCTTCAAGACCAAGTTCAACGGCTCCGGCATCAAGATGTCCCTGATTCTGGAAGGCAAGTTCTGCGGTCAGTGTCATGGTGCCGTGGCCTTTCCTTTGACCGAGTGCAAACGGTGTCACAGCGTCTCTCCGGATACCTTCCGGGGACAGTTCGGTGCCCAGGGGCCGGTGCCGGCCCAATCGGCTCCCGCAGCCGGCAAATCTTCCCCGTCGGCTCCGGACGGAAAGCAGACGCCAAATGCCACGCCACCCAAAAAGTGATCCATTCTCCGGGTGGCGGACCGCTGTTGCCGTCGCCCTGCTGGTCGTGACCGGTCTGGTGTGGGGGGCTCCTCCGGCGGAGGCCGAATACGCCGATGTGGTGCTCAATCGCCTCTCCGAGGCCAACGGCATGCGTCCGGTGATCTATCCCCACTGGTTTCACCGCATCCGTTTCCGGTGCAAGGTGTGCCACTCGGAACTCGGCTTCAAGATGCGGGCCGGGAGCAACGACATCAACATGATGAAATTGATGGATGGAAAATATTGTGGCATGTGTCACAATAACAACGTCGCCTGGGGATTGGACAACTGTCATCGTTGTCACTCCGGTCGTCCGGGCATGGAGACCGGAGTTCGGGGGGGACACAAGGCGGGTGGCCCGGGCTTCTGGTGACGGGTGGGTGAGCGCATGTGATCCGTTCTGGTCCTGGGCCGGAGCGCGATGATCGGATCGGAACCGGGGGTGGCATGGGCAGATCCATAGGGATTGCGTGGTTGCTTTTGATCGGTTTGGGTGCCTGCGCTCCGATTCAACACGAAATGGTCCTGGGCACCGAGCGTCTCAAACCGATACAACGACCGGTCTGGCCCTCCTTGCCCGAAACGCCCCGTTACGAGTATATCGGTCAGCTGCACGGAGTGAGCAATTTCCGCATCACCGGCGACGAGTCGATGCGCACCACGCAAAGCTGGTTGTACTGGCTGGCGGGAATCGATCCCGATACCGGCTTCGACCCGGAACGCAACCGCGATCTGCAACGTCCGGTGAGCGGCTGCGTGGATCGGGAGGGGCGCATTCTGGTCACGGACATGGGGCATCTGGCGGTTTTCATGTTCGATCCGGCCAAGGGGGAGTTCGGGGTGTGGCGTCACGCCCGGCCTCATCAGCCTTTTCTCTCCCCGGTGGGCGTGACCGAAGGCCCGCGCGGGGAGTTTTTCGTGGCCGACGCCGAACTCCGCCTGGTGGCCCGTCTCGATGCCACCGGAAAACCCCTGGGGGTGATCGGACAGGGAGAACTGGAACGGCCCACCGGGGTGGCCTGGAATCCGGAGCAGCATATCCTCTATGTGGCCGATACCGGGGCGGATCAGATCAAGCTCTTCGATCGGGAGGGCAAACGGATCAAGACCATCGGCAAACCGGGAGATCGGGAGGGGGAGTTCAACAGTCCCACCCATCTGACCTTTGCCCGCAATCAGCTTTATGTTTCGGATACCCTCAACGCCCGGATTCAGATCTTCGATGCCGAGGGCAATTTTCAGCAGGTTCTGGGTAAACGGGGCCGGGCCATGGGGGATCTGTCTCGACCCAAGGGGGTCGGGGTGGACGGAGAGGGGAATCTCTATGTGGTCGAATCCTTTTACGATCATCTGCTGATTTTCAATCGGGATGGTCAATTTCTCATGCCCATCGGCGGGACCGGGCGACGGGTCGGAGAGTTCTATCTGCCCAATGGCGTCTGGGTGGATCTGGCAGGACGGGTGTTCGTGGCCGACATGTTCAACGGGCGGGTGATCATTCTCCAGTTTCTGGGAGGCGACGGGTGAACGGATCGGCGGGCCGTCTGGCCATTCTGGTGATGATCCTGGTTTGCGGGGTGGTTTCGGCCG
The DNA here is from genome assembly GCA_015231295.1 of Magnetococcales bacterium. Lineage (GTDB taxonomy): Bacteria > Pseudomonadota > Magnetococcia > Magnetococcales > Magnetaquicoccaceae > Magnetaquiglobus. The sequence continues at coordinate 20,290 of JADGBU010000034.1, forward strand.
CTTTGGCCGGTCGTATCTCCGATGTGCGCAGCACCAAACACAATCTGTCCAACACCGATTATGCCGGTGGTCCCACCCGGACGGTCAAGGCGTCCAGCGAGGATCAGGTGTGCGTGTTCTGTCACACCCCCCACGCCGCCACCCAGGGGACCGGTGTGGCCACCCCGTTGTGGAACCGTCAGTTGTCCACCTCCAGCTATACCACCTACGAATCGACCTCCATCGACGCCGACATCTCCGAACTGCGACAGGGACCGGGTGGAACCTCCAAACTGTGCCTTTCGTGTCACGACGGCACCCTGGCCATCGGTTCGGTGAATGTGCTCAACGGTCAGACTTCGGCCTCCATCACCATGAGCGGAACCGCCACCGGAGGCAAGATGCCCGCCGGAGAGGGGAGCGATACCGGCTTCACCCGCAATCTGGGCACCGATCTTTCCAACGATCACCCGATTTCGTTCACCTTCGACACCAACCTGGCCGATGCCGACGGAGAGTTGCGTCATCCTCCCTTCACCAGCGGAACCACCCTGATCACCGGGCAGAGACAGGCCGGGGTCAATCCCAAACCGGTGATTCCCCTGGATGAAAACAAGGTGCAGTGCGCATCCTGTCACGATCCCCACATCCGGGATCCGGCAGAGACGGCCAGCATCAAGTTTCTGCGGCTCAACCGGTTCCAGAAGGCCAATCCCAGTGGCGAGAATTTCAGCTCGACCAACGATATCATCTGTCTGGCCTGTCACAACAAGGGGGTGCATGCCTGGGCCACTTCGGCCCATGCCAACGCCACCGACGCCTCGGAAACCTATAAATCCGGTGCCGGAAGCGCGGCGGAAAAACGGGAGTTTCCCGCCAATGTCGCGGTTTGGGAGGCGGCCTGTCTCAACTGTCACGACACCCATACGGTTCCCGGAGCCCGTCGCCTGCTGCGGGAGGCCACCGACAGCACCCAGTCTCCGAAACGCAGCGGCAATCCCGCTCTGGAGGAGACCTGTTTCCAGTGTCACACCACCAGCACGGACAGCATTCTCAACGCCACCGGCAACAGTGCGCCGGACATCAAGAGCGACTTCACCACCACCGGCAACAAGCACATGCCGATCAAATCGTCGGATCAACCCGCCGGGCAGGAGGTGCACAGCATCGGAGCCCGTCTCTCCTCCAATCTGCTCACCAACTGGACCGGGGTGCCGGATCACGCCGGGGCCCACTTCGTGGAGGATCCTTTGTTGCTGGGCAAGGGCGATCTGGCCAACCGTCATGTGGAGTGTACCGACTGCCACAATCCCCACCGGGTGACCAAGAACACCCTCTACAACGGGACCGGAACCGCCGGACAGGCGACCCATACCCACAGTGCGACCACACAGCACAGCAATGCCGCCTCCGGGGTGTTGCGGGGCATCTCCGGGGTGGAGCCGGTCTATGTGGGAGAGAGTTTCCTGGATCTGCCCTCTTCGTTCAAGCTGCTCTGCGGCGACCCTTCCCAGGCCACGGACTGTTCCGCCGACGGGACCGTGACCAAGGAGTATCAGATCTGCCTGAAGTGTCACTCCAACTATGCCTACGACGATGGCGGCGGCTATAACGACACCGGGCGACCGGCCATCACCGGCACCAATGGGTTGTCTTTGGGCAATTTCAGTGCCGGGGACCGGTATACCAATCAGGCCATGGAGTTTCAGTCCCCGGACAATGCCCAGGGGGAAAAAGGCGTGGACGGGGCTCCGGAACCGACCCTCACCAACCATCGTTCCTGGCACCCGGTGATGAAGGCCACCGGTCGCACTCTGGCGGAGCGGGGCGGTGCCAATGCCAGCATCTGGCTCTCTCCCTGGAATGGATCGTCCGGCGGTTACATCGGCAATCAGACCATGTATTGCAGCGATTGCCACGGTTCGGCCACGGCCAATGGCACGGCGGTTCCCGATACCGGCAAGCCCTGGGGGCCGCACGGTTCCACCAAGGATTTCATCCTCAAGGGAGACTGGGACAACAATAGCGGCAGCGGACAGCAGGATGATCTCTGTTTCAAGTGTCACAATTATACGGTCTATGCCACCAAGGATAGCACCCAGAGTGGATTCTGTTGTGAAAAGGACAGCAATCTGCATGGTTATCATGCGGACAAGATCGGCAGCATGAAGTGCGGCTGGTGTCACGTGGCCGTGCCCCATGGATGGAAGAACAAGGCCTTTCTGGTCAATCTCAACGATGTCGGACCGGAGGCCAACCGTACTGCGGGCACTCACCTGCGCAACGGGACGACTGCGACGATCAACATTGCCCCCTATTATCGCCGTGCGGTCCTGAAGGTGGCCACCTGGAAGGCCAGCGGAAACTGGACCGCCGGGGATTGCGGCTCCACGGGAGCTCCGGGAAATGGTGCGACCGGTCGCAACTGGATGCGGGACTCCAGCGAGAACTGCAAAAATGGGCCGTAAGTGATGACGGGCCCGTGATCGGCATGAATCTGTTGGCACATCTCTCCTCTTTGAAGTGGTCGGCATGGGTGCTGCTGTGGCTGGTGCTGGCTGTGCCGCTGGTTTCCCGGGGCGTGATGACACCGCTGGTGGTGCTCGGGATCGGGGGAGGGGTGTTTCTGGTCAATCTCTCGGCATTTCTGTGGAGTTCCTCCTTTTTTCGCACCCGTCCGGGTCTGCTGGTTTTTCATTTGGCTCTGGCGGCCTTTCTGCTGCTGGCCGGGGTGGGGCGTCTCACCTGGATGGAAGGCCATGTGGAGATGACCACTGGAGAGTGGTTCTCCGGTCTGCTGCTGAACAGCACCCGTGGTCTGCTCCACGACGGGGGGATTGAGGGGTTGCGTTTTGTCAACGACGGTTTCACCATCGACTATGGACCGGGACTCAGGCGGGGTCCGACCCGCAACCGGGTGCGCTGGCAGGAGGAGCGGGGGCAGGTGGTGCAGGGGGTCATCGGGGATGATCTGCCGTTGGTGTTGCGTCACTATCGCATCTACACCACCGCCAACAAGGGGTTCGCCCCGATCTTCCGGTGGCATCCGGAAAAGGGGGATTCTCTGCGGACCGCCCTTCATCTACCGAGCTATCCTTTGTTCGCGGACCAATCCAACACCTGGACCCTGCCCGATGGCGGTCCGACCCTCGCTGCCACCCTGAATCTGGAGGAACCGGTGATCGACGAAACCAAAGCGGGTCGCTTCCGTCTGCCGGAACGCTACTCCCTGAAACTCGCGGCCAATGGCGGGGAACCGGTGGTGCTGCGCCCCGGCGGGGTGCTGCCGGTGGCCGGGGGACGGCTGGTGTTCGAAGGGCTCACCAGTTGGATGGGATATCGCATCCATTACGATCGCACCCGCTCCTGGCTGCTGGCCGCCGTTCTGATGGGCGTGGGAGGACTGGCCTGGCATTTTCGGGTGAGATTCGCTCTGCACCGGTGGGAGAGCCCGAAGGTGCGCTGATGGAGATCTCCAGAGAACAGCTCTTGTTGTGGATGGGATTGGGCGGCTATCTGCTGGCCGGGTTGCTGGCCATGGTCGGGACGATTTTTGCCCGGTTTCCGGTCCGGTCGGTGTTTGTGTCCATGGTGGCGGGACTGGTGCTGCATGGCTCCTCCCTGGGATTGCGTTGGGAGCGGCTTGGCCATGGACCGTTCATCAACCTGTACGAGATTCTTTCGTCCAACATCTGGAGTTTCACCCTGGCTTTTGCGATGTTCTACTGGCGGGTTCCCCGGTTGCGACCGGGGGCGGTGGTGGTGCTGCCGGTGATCTTCGTGCTGATGGGTTGGTTGTTGTGGATCCATCCGATGGACTCGGCGTTTCCACCCACCTATGACACGGTGTGGCTGTATGTCCACATCGGTTTGGGCAAGGTGGCCATGGGCGTGCTGCTGATCGCGGCGGGTGTGGCCGGTGTGGTGATGGTGCGTCGTCTGTTCGGAGCGGGGCGACTGGCGGGACTGCCCGATGATGACGCGCTCGATGAGTTCGGCTATCGGTGCGTGGCGGTGGCGTTCGTGTTTCATACCCTGATGCTGCTCGCCGGGGCGGTCTGGGCCCAGGACGCCTGGGGACGCTACTGGGCCTGGGATCCACTGGAAACCTGGACCTTGCATACCTGGTTGCTCATGGCTCTGTTTCTTCATTTGCGGCCCTTGTACCATCCCCCTCCGGTGGTGGGGGCGGTGGCCATCTGGGTGGTGTTCGTGGCGGCGTTTCTGGTCTTTTTCGGCGTGCCGTTTCTTTCCACCGCCGCCCATCAGGGAATCGTCTGATGCCGCAGCGTCTGGCGTCCGGCTGGCTGGCCTTGGGACTGGCGGCGATCTTTCTCTCTTCCGTCTGGGCGTTTTTTCTGGTGCTGTGCCGTTTGCCCGGCGTGGAACTCTGTTCCGGATCGGGTTTCGCGACCCTGCTGGTCTATCACGTCGATTTCGCGGTGCTGGTCTGGTTTCTGGCCATGGCCGGAACCTTCCTGAGCAGTACCGGTCCGGTGGGCGCGTTGCAATGGTTGGCTCTGTCATTGGCCTGGGGGGGGGCGTTCGCCCTGCTGCTGGCCGCTGCCCGTGATCCGGCCACGCCGATCCTGGCCAACTATTTTCCGGTGCTGGCCCACTCTTTTTTTCTCTGGGGCATGGCCGCCATGGGGGTGGGGGCGTTGCTGCTGGTGGTG
>JADGBU010000318.1 GCA_015231295.1 Magnetococcales bacterium
CATCGAGGCCAACGATTATCCGGCTCTGGCCCGGTTCTGCGCGACGTTTCCGGGAGAAAAACGGGATGAGTCCTACTGGCTCGCCCGATTCCGCTTCTGGTGGGAGGAGAATCCCGCCTTTTCGGCGGATTTCCCCCGAGGGGGAGTGTTGGAAAACCATGGCCAGTTGGGCGGCATGTTCGCCCTGATTCCCGGTCGGGTGCAATTCCATGGCCAGCCACGGATCGCGGCCAACATGAGCTGCTGGCGGGTGTTGCCCCACTTCCGGGGCCGCAGTCTCGCGCTGTTCCTGATGCTTCTGGAGCAGGCCAAAGGCCATCCGGTGTTCAACACCACCCCCACGCCGGAAGTGGAAACCATCCTGCATCGGGTGCCTTTCATCCCCTTTGCCCAAGGCATCCAAACCGAAAGCGTATGGGTCTCCCGACCCCGGGAAGGCGGTGTCTGGGCAGGGGTCAAACGGATCTGCCAGATCTCCTGGAACTGGTCCCCCCGCTCCTCATCCCGACCCCTGCCGCTGGCGGTGGTCGAGACCCTGGCGCAACACTACCGACAGATGACCCGTCTCCGGCAGTCCATGGCCCAGGCCGGAACACTGGCAGTGTGCGAAACGCCCGGACCGGCGTTCGACCGGCTGTGGCAACGCACCGGCACCCATCAGGCCATGACCAATGTCCGCACCGGGCCGATGCTGGAATGGTATCTGAAACGCAATCCCAATCCCGGCCGCCCGGTGTTGCTCACGCATGAAAAAAATGGTGAACTGCGGGCCTTCGGACTCTTCGCGCGCCGACCCAGCCCCCATTGGCCGGACCGGGAACATCTCGACACCCTGGATGTGTGGGCCGAGCCATCCTGGGAGGCGCACCTGTTGCCTCTGCTGGGTTTTGCGTTGCATTATGCCCGCGAAGCGGGCATTCCGGTGCTACGCATCCCCCACTATCACCCGGATCTGGCCCGACTGTGCGCCGGGATCGGCCTGACCAGACCCCTGCCCAAACCCCTGCCCTGTTACTACCTCCCCCCCAGAGGGGAATCCCCTCCGGATCCGGCCAGCCTGCATCCCAGCCGCAACATGGGGGATTATGGCTGCTGAAGGGTGCGGCCATCCCATTTCCTCTCCACCAGGGCCGCCAGAGCGGCCACGCTCTCCACCTGGACCAGCTCCGCCAGATCGCATCGAATGGCGAACCGGTTTTCCGTGGCGCTGATCAAGGCCATGTGACCCACGCTGTCCCAGGCCGGCACCTGATCCATGGTCAACGCTTCCGTGACCATCAGGGCGGGATCCTGAAACACCGCGCGCATGATCGCCTCCAATTCCCGCATGATCGTTTCTGGCACTGACGACTCCTTTCCGACTTACGATAAAATTTGAATACCGGAACGATTCAGCCCTGCGCGCACGGTTTCGGGCCATTTTTCAAACGCCGTGCCGTGCTGGGCCAAAAAGGCGAAGGCCAACCGCTCCAACCCGAAACCGATACACCCGGAATGGGCGAACCGTCCATCGGGCAGGGTGATGCCCATGTGACGACCAAAAAAGTCCTGATGATAATTGCGGGATCCGGCAGCCAGGGTGCCTTCCTTGAAGGGCAGACGGGCGCGGTATTCGTATTTCAAGTCATAGATGTTCTGAAATCCCGACTGGGCGCCGAATTCGCGGATAAAAAACGGATCCGTGGCATTTTCGAGCCGATAGGCCAAACCCCACTCGGCCAGCAGGGCATGCAGCGCGAGTCCGGCCTGGGTCAGGGACTCTTTCACCCGGGGGGCGGAACCCACGAAGATCACCTCCCACATGGTGAATCCCCACAGCCGCTCCAGGCTGTGCATGTTGATGGATTCGTAACGAAAACAGTGACCCTGCGCCGTGGCGACCATGGGATCGCACGGCAGGACGCGATTGGCCAGAAACAGGTAAAAATGATGGCAGACCGTCGGGGCCAGGATCTGACGAATGCCGGCAAGAGACCCCTCGGCAGGATGAATCGCTCCATCCCGACAAACGGTTTCCGAGGCGAAACGTTCCACGATCTCCAGGTCTGCGCGCAAATGGCTGGCAAAGCTCAAGGAGTGGGGAAAATTCTTGAAATATTGAATCCTGTCCAGAAACGCCGCCGGCACCAACGCCGGAAAACGATGGATTCCCGCCCCCTGGGAAAGTCCCACCTCAAACAACCGGTTCTCAAAATATCGGCACAAAGAGGCCACCTTTGGCCCCAAGGAAAAAAGTCCGGCATCGGTCTGGACCACCTCGCCGCTGGCCAGCAGGGCCTCCATGGGGTCCACGCGGCAGTGAACCGGGCGATCCATGTAATCCTCGACGATTTTGATCATGGGTTCACGGGTGGTTTCCACCAGCAGTCTGGTCACCCGTTGCACCTTGCGGATCAAAGCCTCCTTTTCGGTGGCATCCGGCTCGCGCCGCAACCGGAACAGCATACCCCCGGAGGGATCCGGGGTGACCCGGACCACCAGTTCATCCACATAGGCCATCTTGGCGTAAAGATCTCCCCGCAGGAAGCCCGGCACCTCCACCAGGGGATGAATGAGACAATCGAACCATGGCATGCGGTTTACCCCTTGAAAATCGGTCCACACAATATTGCCTACCGGCCTGAACTTCAGGAGAGAATCACGGTTTCTTGTCAGAGAGGGGATCGGGTTCCACCTCGTCCAGATTGATCAGACCAACA
>JADGBU010000035.1:0-12677 GCA_015231295.1 Magnetococcales bacterium
GCCCGTTGAATCCTGGTGGCTCCCGAGGTGTCGATCACCTTGCCATGGAGTCGAGCCGCCTCTGCGATGGCGGTGCGGCTCAGGGCTTCGGTGGCGGATTTGAGGGTGTCGTCCAGGCTGTTTTCGGCTGTGACCGGGGCGGGAGTCAGCAGCAGACAGGCACCCAGAAGCGGCACGACGGCCCGGCGGAACGTGGGCGCGACAGCGGTTGGTGTGTCTGGCATCGGCGGGGCATCCGAAGGGTGAGTGGGGTTCATGACGGCTCGAACACGGCACTGCCGATGCGAACCAGAGTGGCTCCTTCCTCCACGGCGATTTCGTAGTCGTGACTCATGCCCATGGAAAGTTCCCGCATCTGGACGCCGGGAAACGCTTCCCGAGCGATCCGTTCCCGGAGGTCGGCCAAGGCCCGAAACCAGATGCGGCTCTCTTCGGCGCGGGGGCTGAAGGGTGGAATGGTCATCACCCCTTGCAGCGCGAGACCCGGCAGTCGCGCGATGGCCTGGGCCAACGGGATCGCCTCTTCGGGCAGCACGCCGGATTTTTGGGGTTCGCGTCCCACGTTGATCTGCATCAGCACCGGAAAGGGCTGGGGACGATCGTTGCGTTTGGAGATCTCTTCGGCCAGTTCCAGGGAGTCCACGGTATGGATCATCCGGAAGAGTTCCAGGGCAGTTTTGACCTTGTTGCGTTGCAAGGGGCCGATCAGATGCCACGCCAGCGCGGGATCGTTGAGCAGGGGAATTTTATCCCGCGCCTCCTGCACCCGGTTTTCCGCCAACAGGGTTTGACCGCAGGCGGTCACGGCGCGAATTTCGTCGGGGGTGCGGGTCTTGGAAACCACCAGCAGATGCACGTCGGCGGGATCCCGGCCCGCCCGTTCGCAGGCGGCGGCGATGCGGGCGCGGATCTGATCGAGATTGGCGGAGGGAGTGCTCATGGATCCCGACCCCGAGAGTTGCTGGTGAATGGTGGATTGGATTGACGCGCATGCCAATAAAATGTCAATATTTTGTCTGGCCGATTCGCCATAAGCAAGCACTTTTCGCGGCCAATCGCGTTCCTGATCAACTCATGGACGTTCGGATCGTTTCTCTAGTGAGGGGATGACGCCTCCATGAAGGAAGTACAGGTGGATCGGGAGTGGTTTGCCTTGCGGGAAAGGGTCGCCGGATGGATCCGGGATTTTCTCGCCAGTCCGCGCAGCGAGGTGCTGACGGCCATTCAGAAACGGGGATGCGGTCGGATCGTCGAGCGGTTGGTGGAAACCTTGTGGCGTCATCACGGGCGGACGCCGGAAAAGTGGACGGCGGCGACGGTGGAGCGGTGTTGTCTGGACGCGCTGCCTGCCGACTCGGAGATGAATGATACGCTGATCCGGGCCATGCCTGCGGTATTGATGGCTTTTTTCGGATTTTTGCAGGAGTCGGGCCACATCTCCAACGGGACCGTGTTGATGCGGGCGGTGAATCGCGCCTGGGAGCGCGGCGCGCGCAACGGCGAACGAAGCGCGGCCCATCGGGGAAAGCGCACCGCCGAACTGCTCGATCCCGAATCCGGAGATACCCTGGAAGGCTTGCGCCTCTTCGCGGGTCAGATCGCCCGCGAGATTGCCCGTCAGCGTCCCGCGCTGATCTCGCGGGAGGCGATGGAAAGCTTCGAGCGTCAACCGATTCTGGTGTTCGATCTGGTGCAACTGCTCTCCGAGGAGTTTCTGGCCTCGGAAACCCCGGACGAATATCGGGTCAGCGCCTATTTCATGTTGCTGTCCCACGCGCTGCGGAACATTCGGTTCGGCATCGAGCGGCGGTTTGAATGGGCCTTGGAGTTGGATCGGGAGTTTCAGGCGTTGGTGGTGAAGCGGGCCGGAGCCGATCTGTTTTCGCCCCAACTGCTGGCCGGCATCGTGGAATCCCTCTCCGAGGCCAAGCTGGAGCCGTCGCGGGAGCTGTTGGAGGTCTACGAACAGCGGATCATGCATCACGCCCCCCGCGAGGAGATGCCGACCCGCAGTCAGATCGACGCCATGTTCGAGAATCTGGTGGATGAACATGGCGGGGATCCGTTCGCCATCGGCGAAACCCTGGCCCAGATGACCCGCGCCCTGCCTCTGGAGGCGCAATCGGCGTTGATCGGAGAGTTCGCCTGTTCGACCCTGCCGGGCATGAAAGATGCGGTGGTGGTGTTGTGTCTGCATGCCGAAGAGAGCGTGCGTCGCGAGGCGTTGCAATGGCTGCTCAAGAATGCCCGCTCCGTGACCCCGACGGCGTTGCGACGGTTGATCGTGATCCGCAACTGGCTGCCGGATGGGGAGCGCAAGGCGTTGGATACCCTCATCAAGACCGCGCGGGTCAAGGGGGTGGAGTGCGCCCACTGGGCGGAAGGGTTGCCGTTGCAGAAGTTGCAGTCGTCGCGCATGGATGGGGTGGGGGCGTTGTCTTTGTTGTTGTCGATGCCGGTGAAGCCGGGAAAATCCCGTATCGGCGGCGTGTTGCTGAAACAGGGAGTCGGGGTCTCCGATGCCTGGTTGACCCCGCCGATTTCACGTCGGGAGGCGGCGGCGACCTTTCGTCAGGTGTGGCGTCAGGAGTTTTTTCTCGACGTTTCGCAGGACTTTCTGCATGCCGCCATTCGGCATCATCTGGCGGTGGGGCTGGCGGCGGGGCGTCCGCCTTCGGTGGGATTGCTGCAACTGGCCGAAGCGGTGGTGGCGACCTCCTGGGTGCCGGAACGGCTGGATGGGCGCGTGTTGAGCGAGCGGTTGATCGGTGAAGAGCGCGTGTTGTCGGATGATGCGGCCACCGTGACCCGGATCATCGAAACCAGTGACGCCTGGAGCGATCAGTCGAGCATCACCGGATCCTGGTTCGAGGAGAGTCAGGAGGTGGTCGATTTTCTGGAGAAGACCCGGATGCGTGGCCGGGAACGGTTGATTCGTCGGGTGTTGGAACTGTTTTGTGAACCGAATCGGGAGATCTGGGCCGATCGGTGTGCCTGGACGGCGTTCTGGTTGCGGGAGCAGAGCGGCAAGGAACGACGCATGGAGGGGTTGGAGTTTCATTTCGCGGTGTTGGCGCGTGAACTCTATCGGGGGCGTCCGTTGTACGAGTTGCCCCTGATGCGGCGGGTCGCCGAGCGGACCATGGGCGGTGAAGAGTAGTCCCATCCATTGAAAAAAAAGAGAGGGTCTGGGGGATTCATCCCCCAGGGTTTTGACTTTCAAGAAAAAAATTGAATCTTTCGGCAGAGAAGATCCCAGGGCTTCGCCCTGGACCCACCAGGGGCCAATGGCCCCTGGACCCCACCAATCATGCGGCGGCGATGATCGAATCCAGTGCCTGCAGGAACTCCCGCGCACTCTGAAAACGATCCCGTGGACGCTTGGCCAACGCCTGTTGCAACACCGCGATCAGCGCGGCGGGCAATGTGGGATCCTCGGGCTCGGGCCGGATCGGTGCGGCGGTGAGCACCAACCGGGTGATCTCCCAGGAATCCCCGCCACGGAAGGGTTTGCGACCGAGCAGCAGTTCATGGAGAATCACTCCGGTGGCGAACAGGTCGGCACGCCGGTCGATTTTCTGCCCCATCAGTTGTTCCGGAGGCATATAGCCATGCGTACCGGTCACGAGGGCGGGCGAGGGCGGCGGCGGATCGTATGGTGAGGCGAGTTGTCGCGCCGCGCCGAAATCGGTGATGCAAATATCCCCATCCGGCGTGAGCAGCAGATTGCCCGGCTTCAGATCCCCATGGGTCAATCCTTGCGCGTGAATGTGGTCCAGGGCATCCAGGGTTTGTCGGATCAGATTCACGGCGCGGACCGGTCCGGGGCGCGGACCCTGCACGATGAGATCCCTCAAGGTCGCTCCCGAGTGCCAATCGAGCACCAGATACGGAATCTGCGCCTCCTCCCCGTGGTCGATCAGCGTGATGATGTGCGGATGGGAGAGTCGCGGAATGATGATGGCCTCATGGCGCAATCGGGCGATGAGTGGATGACGTGTCTCGTCTTCCCAGAGGTGAAAGGGAACGGTCTTGATGGCCACGATGCGTCCATTCGACGGGTCTGTGCCCCGCAGAATGCCTTTGTGCGCCTCTTCGCCTTCCGGGGGCAGGATGCGCCAGCGACCGATGGTGTCCGGAATGTTCATGGTGCCTGGTTGATGGTTCCGGGTAAGAGTCAGAGATGTTGATTTTGCAAGTATAGCAATTTTCACGCCGCTTTTCCGGACGCGCGGTTGGCGTGTGCCGCCGCGTGCGCGAAGTTATTACTTTTATTTATATAAAAACCTTCAAGTTGTTGAGCTCTTGGATGATATTGGTGACATTTGTGGCATTTTGAGTCATTTTTTTAAACCCATTAAGATTTAAAAAAATCATTGATTTTGGCAATGATTGTGTATATTACGATGCTCAATGATTTTTGGAACGATTTGAAGTGTATCCTAGCGAACTTGAGCTGAATGGATGAGGGTGTGGTTGTTTGTGCGGGAATCATTCCGGGTTGGGAAACATCGGTTGGAGAGCGGAGCTTGTCGGGGTTCGTGGTTGTGAGGGGGTGTTCTCTGCGGCCATGGCCTCTTCGTGTATCAATATCACAAGGAGACGTTTATGAAATACGCGATTTACGGTCTGGTGATGTCAGGCATGTTTTGTTGGATCTCGGATGGGTATGCGGAGTATTTTGCGGGCTGTTTGAAGAAGAATACGGTTGATGTCGCCTGTGCCGTCACGACCTGTGATCGGGCCGCCCAAGATAAAACATCGTGTTATCATCATGTGCTTCAGTTGCCAGCCGTCCGGGAGGGTGAGGTCACTGTCAAGATGATGAATGCGATCCACGATAAACTGGTGGCGTCGCAGGAAGAAGATAAAAAGTGCGGCCAGTCGAATCCGCTGCAACAGCTTCAATGCAAGATGGCCCTGTGTGACCAGAAAACGGACAAGGAAATCGCCGAGAAATTGGCATGTTATCAGGCTTTGCGTGATCTGCCCGCTGTCAAGAGCGAGGATGTGAGCGTGAAGCAAAATGCTGAAATCAAGGACAAGATTGAATTGTCCAGCTTTCGTGAAGAACAGAAAAAACGTACCTCCGATCCCGTGGCGACGCGATACCAGGACAAGGGTCTGGTGTTGTCGGCAGGGTTTGAGGCTTCGACCTTCTCCGATTCGCCCACTCCGCCCAATCCGCCGAGCACCAACCCGGATAATCTCTGGGCGTCTGAAGGGCTGTTTGTGGATTTCAGCAAGAATTGGGAACTCGCCGATCGGCTGTATCTGCGGACTGGCACCAGTATGACCAAGACCAATGTGCAGCAGAACGCCGCACCTGGAGTCATGGAGGTGATTCGGAACGCCCAAGTGATCAATGGGGATGGCTATTTCATCTATGACGTGGATGCGGTGCCATGCAGGGACGGTAAGAATGAGAAAGGTGAAGTGTGCAACAGCAGTCAGGCGGATCTCTACGCCAAATTTGGCGGAGGCTTTTTGATTCCGACCAGCTCTAAAGTCAACGATGATTTTCTGGGCAAGGCTTTTGGAGGCATCGGGATCATGAGTCTGTACAATGGGATCACCTTCAATGCCGAAGTCGGGGTCGGTTATGAGGATCGTTTCAATGAGAGTTTGCGCCTGTTGCAGGGGGAATTGGCCGCCTATTACCCCTCTGGCACAGGAGGAAGCGCGCCGGCTCAAGCCTATTTCTTCAAGGTGAACTGGAGTCCGGACATGAAGAATGGCGAGGATGATTACAAGGTGATGCTTGGTGTGGAAAAAGATTTGGGCAAGGTGTTCAGCGGGGTGTCGAATCTTGTGAATGAAGCTTCAAAATAACACGTATCACACCCGATGGATCCGATGCCGCCTTGAAAGAAATTTCAGGGCGGCATTCATTGTTGGGGTCCAGGGGCCATTGGCCCCTGGTGGGTCCAGGGCGAAGCCCTGGGATGTTTCCATCGTTGGGGTCCAGGGGCCAATGGCCCCTGGTGGGTCCAGGGCGAAGCCCTGGGATGTTTCCATCAAATCGTTTCCCGCAGGCTCCTGGCATGCCGCGTGGACAGGGTGCGATAGCTGTCCACCGTGGCGGCCATGGCCTCGCGCTCTTCCGGGGTGAGGGGGCGCAGGGCCTTGGCCGGCGCGCCGATCCAGAGTTGTCCGGCGGTCAATCGCTTGCCCGGCGGCACCAGCGATCCGGCTCCCACCATGGCCCCGGATTCGACCACCGCCCCATCGAGCACAATGGCGCCGATGCCGATCATGCAATCATCCTGCAACGTGCAGGCGTGCAGATTGACATGATGACCCACGATCACGCGATCGCCGATCTGCAACGGAATCCCTTGCGGATGGCGTGCGGTGACGCGGCTGACATGCAACACCGATCCATCCTGAATGCTGGTTCCGGCCCCGATCCGGATGGCGTTGACATCGCCACGGATCACCACGCCCGGCCAGATCGAGCTTTCCGGACCGATCCAGACATCGCCGATCACCATGGCATCCGGATGGACAAAAGCCGTGGGATCGATGGTGGGGTGAATCCCTTCGAAAGCGCGAACGGGCATGGCGTCAGACTCCTTGCGGGTGGAGAAACAGGGATCACTCCTCCTTTTTGGCCGGAAAGATCCAGGAGGCCAGCACCCCCAATCCGAGGATCGAAAAGACGATGGCCATGCTCTGACCGGGACTCAGATGCAGACCGGGCCAGTGGAAAATGGTATTGCTCGCCTCGACCGCCAGCTTGAAGGCGATGTAGAACAGCAGGGCGATGATGGCCTTGTCCAGATGGATCAGATACTTCATCAATCCGGAGAGGATGAAGAACATGGCCCGCAACCCCATGACGCCGAAGATCATGGCACTCCAGACCAGCACCGGCTCCTTGGTGACGGCGATCACGGCGGGCACGGAGTCGAAGGCGAACAGAATATCGGTGAACAGAATCACCAGCGCGCACAGAAAGGCCGGAGTCGCCAACAGGCGGGCACCGGGGGGAATCCGGATCGAGGGTTCCTGGATCCGCAGGGCATCGGCTTCGGCGGCGTTGAGGAACATCGCCTGACCGTGCAGCCGGGGATAGACTGGCAAAAACCGTTCGGTCATGCGGACCGACCAGTGATGGGAGTAGTCGTGGAGGGATTCATCGGCCTCACCGGCGGTGACCATTTTCCAGGCGGTCCAGCCGACCACGGCGGCGAAGAACATGCCCACCCACGGGGAGGCGGCAAAGAGAGCCGTGCCCACGGCGGCGAAGATCAGCCGGAAGAACAGGGCTCCCAGAATGCCGTAGAACAACACCCGGCGCAGCAGTTGATCCCGGATGTTGAACGAGCTGAAAATCACCATGAAAACCATCACGTTGTCGAAGGACAACGACTCTTCCAGCACGAATCCCACCAGAAAGAGTTTGGCGTAGGCCGGATCGAAGCCAACCCAGAGATAGCCCGCGAAACACAACGCGGCCACCACCCAGAAGATGAACCAGAACGAGGCCTCCTTGAGACTCATGACGCGCCCGGAATGATGGGCGTGAATGTCGGTCAGCATGTAGAAGGCGACCACTCCGGCCAGAATCAACTGGATGGTGACTGGAAAACCAATAGCGGGGACTTCCATGATCTGTTATTTCCCTGTTTTGATATGTTTGATGAGTGACGGTACCAGATCGTGAAAGGTTTTGCCACGTCCTGGTTCACCGATGGCATGCATTTTCCATTCCGCTCCACTGCGCAGGAGTTGCGCCATGATCAGGGCGGTATGGGCACCTTGGCTGTCGAGTTGGTAGCGGGCCACCTCCCGGTTGTTGTTGGCGTCGAGCAGACGGCAGTGGGCGTTGGCGACCCGATCGAAGGTCTGACCGCCAAAGCTGTTGACCACGAACATCAGAGCCGTGATGTGGGACGGCACCCGGTTGAGTTCCACCAGAATCTGTTCGTCGTCGCCCTCTCCGGCTCCGGTAACATTGTCGCCGGTATGGCGGATGGAGCCATCCCGGCTCTGCAACTGTTCGAACCAGACCGCCTCTTGCATGGTGCCATCGGAAGCGAACAGGATGCAAGAGGCATCCAGGTCGATGGTTTCCTGAACGCCCAGAAAACGCATCAAACCTTTTTTCGGGGCAGCGACATCCCATCCAAGGCCGAGGATGACACGATTCAGGCGGCCATCGCTCTCCTTGCTCAGACGGATCGTCTCACCTTTATTCAATGAAATCGACATGATATGGTTCCTCTGCCGAGCGGTGTTCCTGTGGGTGAATTGAGTTTAACTTTGGTTTTTTCCGGCGTGCGGTGCAGGTTGGCTTCGGATGCGCAGACCGGGTTGGAAGTCATGATACGGTGTGATGCTGAACCTGAACTGAATGAAACGTTTTTTTTATGATCGGCGTGCCGTTGGATCGGGATCTCATTTGTATTTGACATTTGCGAGAGCGGGTATCATGTTTTCCGGATGGGTTCGTTAACGCGATGGAAACGTGCGCCTTGCTTTGGAATCGGGTCTGGAAAGGAGATGAGGGAGATGTCCGTGGAGATGAATGTGATGGAGTTGATCGGTCAGGCCGATCCTTTGTTGGGAAGCGGACAGTCCGAGCAGGCCATCGGGCTGTATCGGGCGTGGCTGGAGGCGAATCCCGAACATGTTCAGCGTCATTTCGCGTTGTACAATCTGGGGGTGATTCTGCTCAACCGCAACGAGCTTCCGGAAGCGCGTCAGGCGTTCGAAGAGTCGATCCGGCTGCAACCCGATTTTTATCCTCCTTACATCAATCTGGGCAACGCCATGGAACGCTTGGGTTTTCCGGGTGAGGCGACGGCCTGTTGGCGCGCATTGGCCGAACGGTTGCCGATGCTCACCGGGGAAAACATCGGCTACAAGACCTCCGCCCTCAAGCAGATCGCCCGGGTGCAGGGCATGGCCGAAGCCGAAGAGGCGTTGCGTCAGAGTCTGGAGATCGATCCCCGGCAGCACGAGGTGATGGAACATTGGATCAACTGGCGTCAGGTGCAGTGCATCTGGCCGGTGATGGTGCCTTTCGGCCCGTGCGACCGGACCCATCTGATGAAAGGGTTCGCGCCGTTGTCTTTGGCGGTCTTCACCGACGATCCGCTGTTTCAGTTGGCCAACGCCGCCCAGTATCACCGTTCCGAGATCGGTCAACCGCAACCGGTCTATCTGGATGCCCATCGCGCCTTGCGCAGCGATCCCCCCTCCCGGTTGCGGGTGGGTTATCTGTCATCGGATCTGCGGATTCACGCCATCGGCTATCTGATGGCGGAAATCTTCGAATTGCACGATCGTCAACAGGTGGAGGTTTTCGTCTACGCCATCGGCACCGCCTTCGAGGATCCGATGAAACAGCGGATCCAGGGCGCGGTCGAACACTGGCGCGATCTGCACGGTCTGGGGGATGCGGAAGCCGCGCAGCGCATCATCGCCGATCGCATCGAGATTCTGGTGGATGTGAATGGCTATACCCACAGTGCCCGGACCAAAATGCTGGCCATGCGCCCCGCTCCGGTGATCGTCAACTGGCTCGGTTATCCCGGCACCATGGGCAGTCCGTATCATCACTATCTGATCGCCGATCCGTTCGTGGTGCCGGAATCTCTGGAGTATTGCTACTCGGAACGGGTGGTGCGTCTGCCCTGTTATCAGCCCAACGATCGCAAGAGGCTGGTGGACGGGCATCGTCCCGATCGTCGCGAGGCCGGGTTGCCGGAAGGGGTGATGGTCTATGGTTGTTTCAACGGGGTCAAGAAGATCACTGCCTTGACCTGGCATCTCTGGATGCGGGTGTTGGAACAGGTGCCTGCGAGTGTCCTGTGGCTGTTGCACGACAACGATGTGGCCCAGGAGCGGCTGGTGGCCATGGCCGGCATGCGGGGCATCGCTCCGGAACGGGTGATTTTCGCGCCCCGTTTGACCAATCATCAGCACATGGCCCGTTATCCTCTGGTGGATCTGATGCTGGACTCCACCCCCTACGGTGCCCATACCACCGCCTCGGATGCTTTGTGGATGGGCGTGCCGATTCTGACCATGGCGGGTTTGTCGTTTGCCGCCCGGGTGTGCGGCAGTCTGGTACAGGCCGCCGGACTCGGCGAATTGATCTGCGCCACGCCGGATGAGTTCGTGAATCGGGCGGTGGAGCTTGGCACCAACCGTCCGCTGCTCGACTCCTACCGGAAGCGGCTGGAGGAGGGACGGGATCGCTGCGTGCTGTTCGACACGCCTTTGCTGGTCTCTCGTCTGGAGGGGCTGTATCACGGGATGCGGGCCGATTTTCAGCAGGATCGTCTGCCCCGTCCGGATTTGAGCAATCTGGAGATCTATCAGGAGGTGGGCATCGAACTGGATCGGAACGACGGGGTATGGTTCGGAACGGTGGAAGCCCTGGAGATGGCCTATCTGGACCAGCTCACCGAGCGGGACCGGTTGTCGATGATTCCGGAGGATGGACGGTTGTGGTCGCCGGAGGCCCGGAAGCGTCACGCCCGGCGACGGCTCACGCTGCTGGATACCCTGGCGGAACGGGATGATGCCGGAGATCTGGAAGGGTTGATCGACGCTGCCCGGGATCCGCAGCACGATCCCACCGAGTTGATGTTGCTGGTGGCGCAGGGGATCGATCGGGGGCGGATGCGGGTCTCTTATATCGTGGCGATGCTGCTGGCCAATGCGGGCTATCGGCATCCGGTGATCGCCGTGGCGTTGGCGGTGGGCGGGGTGCTGTTCGGCAATGATTCGGAGTGGGAGCGGGGATCGGCGGAATTGGTGCCTCTCTTTCAGGAGGTGTCGGCGGAGCAGCGGGCCAATCTGATCGCGCGGGTGGTGACGCCGGCGATGCGCCATGTGGAGGGCGGGGGGGCCGCTGGCGTGGATCCGGAACGGGTGGCGCGTCTGATGACGCTGCTGGGTGAGGTGCGCACTCTGGAAGGTTGACCGGGGGGGTGTGTCTGTCCCTGATCCGCCCGGGGGAGGAGTCCCGTTCATGTTTGGAGAGGTGAAAATGGTCGAGAAGTGGGATCTGGCGGAGTTGATCACCCATGCCGATGCGCGGATGCGGGCGGGGGATGCGGCGGGGATGTCGGCGTTGTATCGGACCTGGATCGCGGGCAATCCGGAGCATGCGTTGTTGCATCTGGTGCAGTACAATCTGGGGGTGTCGCTGACCACGCTCGGGGATCCGCACGGCGCGCGGGAGGCCTATCTGGAGGCGTTGCGGCTGAATCCCGATTTCTATCCGACCTACATCAATCTGGGCAACGTGCTGGAACAGTTGGTTTCGCCGTCGGCGGCGGCGATCTGCTGGAGTCAGCTGGTGGCGCGGACGCCCCAGATCAATCCGGAGATGCTGGAGTATCGCCGGTCGGCTCTCAAGCAGATCGGGCGGGTGGCGGGTGCCGCCGAGGTGGAGTGGGCGTTGCGTCAGGTGCTGGAGATGGAGCCGTTTCATCACGACGCCATGGAACACTGGATCAGTGCCCGACAGCAGCAGTGCCAATGGCCGGTGATCGAGCCGTTCGCCCGCTGTTCCAAGGCGCATCTGATGACCGGTTTCGCGCCGCTCTCCCTGGCCGCCTACACCGATGATCCTGTGTTGCAACTGGCCAGTGCCGCGCTGTACAACACCCGCGACATCGGGCATGCGAGCACTCATTTTCTCGACGAGCACGCCGCTCTGCGGGCCGCTCCCGCCGCTCGTCCACGGGTGGGTTATCTGTCGTCGGATCTGCGTTTGCACGCCATCGGCTTTCTGATGGTGGAGCTGTTCGAGCGGCACGATCCGGAGCAGGTGGAGCTGTTTTATTATTATACCGGTCAGCAGGAGGGGGATCCTTTGCAGCAGCGGATCCGGGCCGCAGCCCCCAACTGGCGGGTGCTGACTCCTCTCACCGATGAGGAGGCCGCCCGGCAGATTCTGGCCGATCGCATCGAGATTCTGGTGGATGTCAACGGTTATACCCTTTCGGCGCGCCTGAAGATGCTGTCGATGCGTCCGGCTCCGGTGATCGTCAACTGGCTCGGCTATCCCGGCACCATGGGCTCGCCGTATCACCATTATATCATCGCCGATCCCTTCATCATTCCCCCGGAACATGAAATTTTCTATTCGGAACGGGTGATGCGTCTGCCCTGTTATCAGCCCAACGACTCCCGTCGTCTGATCTCCTCCCATCGTCCGGATCGTCGCGAGGTGGGGCTGCCCGAAGAGGGGGTGGTATTCTGCTGTTTCAACGGAGTGCGCAAGATCACCGCCTTCACCTGGGAGCTGTGGTGTCGGATTCTGCATCGGGTGCCGGGCAGCGTGTTGTGGCTGTTGCACGAAAACGACGCGGCGCGGGATCGTCTGCGGGAGTTGGCCGGCGCGCGCGGCATCGATCCCGACCGGTTGCACTTTGCTCCCATGATCGCCAACGAAGCCCATCTGGCCCGTTATCCTTTGGTGGATCTGGTGCTGGACTGTTTTCCTTACGGGGCCCACACCACGGCCTCGGACGCCTTGTGGATGGGGGTGCCGATTCTGACTCTGGCCGGATTGTCGTTCGCGTCGCGGGTGTGCGGCAGTCTGGTGCGTTCCGCCGGGCTTGGGGAGTTGGTGTGCGACTCCGCCGAGGCCTATGTGGAGCGCGCCGTGGAGTTGGGCACGCAACCGGCGTTGCTGGCGGCCTGTCGGG
>JADGBU010000035.1:12700-13376 GCA_015231295.1 Magnetococcales bacterium
CATGACCGCGTTGGCCCGACATCTGGAGGCTCTGTTCGTCGCCATGCGGAACGACTGGCTGTCCGACCGTCTGCCGCGACCGGATCTGACCCATCTGCCGCTTTACCGGGAGATCGGCATCGCGCTCGACGCCGAGGCGGGCGGTTGGATCGGGAGTCTGGAGGCGTTGCGGACGGGGTATGAACAGG
This sequence comes from Magnetococcales bacterium, assembly GCA_015231295.1. Classification (GTDB taxonomy): domain Bacteria; phylum Pseudomonadota; class Magnetococcia; order Magnetococcales; family Magnetaquicoccaceae; genus Magnetaquiglobus. The sequence continues at coordinate 12,889 of JADGBU010000035.1, forward strand.
GGCTGGCGGAGCGGGACCGGTTGAATCATCTGCCGTATGACCGGCGGCTGTGGAGTCCGGAGGCGCGCACCCGACAGGCCCTCTTTGCCCGAGAAACCTATCTGGAGCGGTTGTTGCGACTGGATGCGGCGCGGGATCTGGCGGGGGTGATCCAGTGGGCCGGTCAGGATCGTTATGGACTCGACGAGCGGATCCGGGCCATTGTCGCGCTGCTGGCGGCGGGACGGGTGCAGGCGGCCTACATTCTGGCGATGATTCTGGCCAATGGCGGACATCAGGCACCCGCGATCTCGATGGCGTTGTGGGCGGGGGGTGTGGTGTTTCTCAATCCGCAGGAGGAGGGGCGCGGTCTGGAGGCGTGGCATCGTCAGATGGCCGGTCTGGAGGCGGAGGCGCGTGTCGGGCTCCGGGGGCAACTGGAAACCCTGACGGCTCTGGTGCGGCTGCTGACCCGGGACGAACTGCCCGAAGAGCGGTTGCACGCGCTG
>JADGBU010000035.1:13421-24783 GCA_015231295.1 Magnetococcales bacterium
AAGGGGGTGGGCGCGGGATGGCGGTGTCGGTCGGCGTTGCCGCCCGGAGAGACGGTGCATGAGAATCCCTGGTTCGTGGTTCGGGATCGGGGCGGCTACTACACCACCGAACCCCGTGAACCGCAACTGGTGGTCTTGCCCATCGTGGAGGGGGAGCGGGTGGTGCTGATTCGGGCGATTCGTCCGGTGATCGACGATGCCACGCTGGAGTTGCCGGCGGGGGGCTTTCATCCCGAACGGGAGAGCGGACCCCAGGGGGCGGCCCGTGAACTGGCCGAGGAGACGGGCATTGTCATCGGGGATTGGAGTCGGTTTCAGCCGCTGCCGTCGTTGTCGGTGTCGCCGAACCGTTGTCCGGATCGGATCCAGGTCTATCGGATCGATTTGACGGGTGAGGAGTTCGCGGGGCGGGGGGCGCACGATCACGAGGTGGTGGAGGTGTTGTGTCTGAGTTGGGGGGAGCTGCTGGAGCGGATCGTCGATGGGAGGATGTATGTCACCATGCCGATTGCGGTGATTCTGCGCCACGGGGTGCAGTCGGGCACCTTGACCCTGCCGGAAGCCCGGCGATCCGGAGGGGCGGCATGAGTGGTTATTTGCAGGGGCGCACGGTATTTGTCTCCGGGGCCACGGGCATGGCGGGATCGGCGTTGCTGGAACGGCTGTTGCAAGAGCATCCCGACACGGCGATCCGGGCCGGATGGCATCGGAGCGCGCCGTTTTTGCATCACGCGCGGATCCGGTATGTGCAGGGGGATCAGGGGGTGTTGGCCGACTGTCGGCGCATGATCGCGGGGTGCGACGCGGTGGTGATGGCGGCGGCGTTCACCGGAGGGGCGGCGTTGACCCGTGCCGAACCCTGGCGGCATATCCGGGAGAATCTGGAGATGAATCTCCAGATGCTCGAAGCCTGTCATCTGGAAGGGGTGAAGCGGGTGATCTATGTCGGTTCCGCGACCCTTTATCAGGAGTACGAGGGGTTCATCCGGGAAGAGGCGTTGGATCTCAACGCCGAACCGGCGGCGGCCTATGGAGGATTCGGGTGGACGATCCGTTATCTGGAGCGCATGTGTCGTTTCTGGCACGATCAGACCGGTCTGGAGGTGGTGATTTTCCGCTGCGCCAACATTTATGGACCCTATGCCCGGTTTGATCCGGCCCGATCCAATTTCATTCCCGCGCTGATTCGCAAGGCGGTGGAGCGGATGGATCCGTTCGAGGTCTGGGGCAGTCCGGAGGTGACGCGGGATGTGATCTACGCCGGGGATTTCGCCCGCGCGGTATTGATGGCACTGGATGCGGGAGAGAGAATTTGTTACGCTGTCTATAATTTAGGCTCCGGGGTCAGAACCACGGTCGGGGAGGTGGTGGCGTGTGCCCTGAAACAGGCCGGTCACACCCCAGGTGCGGTGTTGTATCGCTCCGACCGTCCCACCACTCTGACCTTCCGGGCGTTGGAGTGCGGCAAAATCCGGCGCGAGTTGGGATGGGTGCCGGAGTTCTCCCTGGAGGCGGGCATCGCCGCGACCACGGCCTGGTGGCAGAGCAACCGGCATCATTGGAAAAGCTGATGCCGGGGTGTCTGTTGAAAAAAAAGAGGGGGTCTGGGGGATTCATCCCCCAGGGTGTTGCCTTTCGTCAGCAGGCGGCATCCCTCGACCCCGATCGTCTTCCGACCTTGCCAAAGGATTGTCACAGGATCTCATGAAAACCGAAAAACATGATGCGATCGTGTTGTCCAGCGCGGATGAAAAGAGCGTCAATCGACATTTCGTCGAACAACTCCATGCGGCTCCCTTGCCGGATGACGAGTTGCTGGCCAATCTGGGGCTGTTCCTGACCTCGAAAAATTTATCCAGGATTCTGTTCTTCAACGAAATCTATAAAAAAATCGTCACCACGCACGGGGTGATCTGCGAATTCGGGGTGCGGTGGGGTCAGACTCTTTCGCTGCTGTCGGCGTTGCGGGGCATCTACGAGCCGTTCAACCGGCATCGGAAGATTGTCGGCTTCGATACCTTCGCCGGTTTCGTCGGGCTGGACGCGGACAAGGATGGGCCGTTGTGTCAATGTCGGGATGGCTCTTTTTCCGTCAGTCAGGACTACGCGCGCTATCTGGATCAGATCCTGGCGATGCAGGAGGCGTTGAATCCCATCCCTCACCTGAAAAAATGGGAGCTGGTCCAGGGGGATGCCGCGCAGACCATTCCCGATTATCTGCGGCGTCATCCGGAAACGCTGGTTTCGCTGGCGATTTTCGATTTCGACATCTATCAACCCACCCGCTGCGCCCTGGAAGCGATCAAGCCGCATCTGTTCAAGGGGAGCGTGCTGGTGTTCGACGAATTGTGCGACGACATCTTCCCGGGTGAAACCATCGCGTTGCGGGAGGTTTTCGGCACCGAAAATCTGCGCATTCAGCGACACCCGACCACGGCCCGCGTCTCTTATGTGGTGCTGGAATGAACGAAACCTGTCGAAAAATTCGTGCCGATATTCTCTCCATCTCCCACACCAGCGGTCATGGACACATTCCCACCTGTTTTTCGGTGGTGGAGGCGTTGTACGCGATCTATCGGGTGATGCGCCACCGTCCCGAAGAGCCCCTGTGGTCGGAACGGGATCTCTTCGTATTGAGCAAGGGACATGCGGCGTTGGGGCACTATTGCACTCTGGCGGCCTGTGGTTATTTTCCCATCGAGGCGGTGGCCGCCTTCGGAGCCTTCGACAGCCGCTTCGGCTGTCATGCGGACCGGTTCAAGGTGCCGGGGGTGGAGGCCTCCACCGGCTCTTTGGGGCACGGGATCGGCGTGGCGGTGGGCATGGCTTTGGCCTTGAAGATTCAGCGTTCCGACCGCCGGGTGTTCACCCTGGTGGGGGATGGGGAGGCCAACGAAGGCACGGTCTGGGAAGCGGTCATGGTGGCGGTGGATCAGCGGCTGGACCGTTTGACCATCCTCTATGATCACAACAAGTCGCAACGGCGATGCCTGCAGATCCCCAATCCGGCGGAACGGTTTCGCGCTTTCGGCTGTACGGTCTCCGAGGTGGATGGGCACGATCTCCAGGCTCTGGAAACCGCGTTGACCCGCTCCGTGGATCGGCCTCATGTGGTCGTGCTCGACACCATCAAGGGTCACGGCTGTCAGACCCTCTGCGAGGAGGTGTTCGCCTGGCATCGCCGCTCGCCCGATTCCGCCACCCTGACCCGATTGATGGAGGAGTTGCATGCGGGGTAAATTCAAACAGACGGTGACGGAACTCGCCGAAGCGGATGACCGGGTATTGGTCATGCTGGGCGATGTGAGCGTCTATCAGTTCAATCAATTCCGCGAACGCTGGCCGGAGCGGTTCTACAACATGGGCATTCTGGAGCCGACCCTGATCAGCGTCGCCGCCGGATTGGCCTCGCAGGGGCTGGTGCCTTTCGTTCACACCATCGCGCCTTTCTTGACCGAACGCTGCTACGAGCAGATCAAGCTCGACCTCTGCTACAACCGGTTCGGGGCCAACCTCGTCACCTGTGGGGCCTCTTTCGACTACGCCTGGGATGGTCCCACCCATCACGCCTACACCGATTTGGCCATTTTGCGTTTGTTGCCGGGCATGGAGGTGATTCAGCCCGGATCGGAGCGGGAGCTGGATGCTTTGCTCCGTTCGCAATACGCCAATGGCCATCCCACCTATTTCCGGCTCTCCGATCATCCTCACGCGATCGACACCGGCGAGGTGGTTTTCGGCAAGGGGTCGGTGATCTGTCGGGGCCGTCGGGATGTGACGGTGATCACCGCCGGTCCGCTGCTCGGCGAGGTGGTGGAGGCGGTGCGGGATCTGGAGGTCAATCTGCTCTCCTTCCACACTCTCAAGCCCATCGACCGGGCGTTGATCGCCGAATTCGCCCATACCCGGTTGCTGGTGGTTCACGATGCGTTCGGTCTGCTGGAGGCGGTTCAGGAACTGGGCGGATTGCGGGTTTGGTATCACGGATTGCCGGATCGGTTCTGCGGGTGGTACGGTCAGCTTCAGGCGATCCGGCAGCGGCTCGAACTGGATGCGGCGGGCATTCGTCGGGCGGTCATCAACCTGTTGGACGTCGCTCCCTGAGCCGGGAGAGTCCTCCAACATAGTGTGGGTCCAGGGGGATCATCCCCCTGGTGGGGTCCAGGGGCAAAGCCCCTGGTGGGGTTCGGGGCAAAGCCCCGCCAAGTGTTTCCCTTCCTGAGATTCCCTCCCACATGCCTTCCATTCCATCCCATCCGGTGCGGTCTTCACGCCGTGCCCTTATCACACATTCGAGGCGGGGATTTTCATGTTCTACCAGGATAAACTGTGTGTAGTCACCGGTCCTTCCGGTTTCGTCGGCACCCACATGGTCCAGGCGTTGCTTGCGGCGGGAGCCAAAGTGCGGGCTCCGCTCCACGAACGCCCCATGATCGTGCAGGATGAATCCATCGAGCGGGTTCAAGCCGATCTGACCGATCAGCTTCAATGCCGGCGCGCCCTGGAAGGGGCGAGTTGCGTCTTCCACTGCGCCGGTGCGGTCTCTGCCGCCGGGGTGACGGTCAACAATCCCATGTCGGCGATCACCGCCAACCTGACCCTCACCGCCAACGTGCTGGAAGCGGCTCTGGCCGTCGGCGTCGAACGGATTCTGATCTTCGGTTCCTCCACCGGCTATCCGGTTTCCGACTATCCGATCCGGGAAGAGGAGATGTGGAGCGGTCCGACCCATCCTTCCTATTTCGGTTATGGCTGGATGCGTCGCTATCTGGAGCGCATGGCGGAATTTGTCCATCAACGGGGGGTCAAGGTGGCTCTGGTGCGTCCGACCGCCATCTACGGTCGTCACGACAACTTCGGACCCGCGACCAGCCATGTGATCCCGGCTTTGATCCGCAAGGCGGTGAGCGGCATGGATCCCTACGAAGTGTGGGGAACCGGCGATGAAATCCGCGACTTTCTCCACGTGGAGGATCTGATCCGTGGCTGTCTGCTGGCGGTGGAGCATGTGTCGGATTGGGATCCGGTGAATATCGGTTACGGCAAGGTGATCACCATCCGGGAGATCGTCGAAATCATCCTCGACGCCGTGGGACATCACGGCAAACCGTTCTTCGACGCCAGCAAGCCCACCACCATTCCGGTGCGCATGGTGGACGTCACCAAGGCCAGACAACGTTTCGGCTTCGAGCCGGGCATCACGCTGCACGATGGGCTGGTGGATACGATCGACTGGTTCAAGCGTACCCATACGGTGTGATCCACCGCTTTTCGGCTGGAGGCCTTGAGTCCATGGAAGAGATTCTTACCCTGACGGTGGCGCAGTTTCTGGAAGCCTTCGACGCCGATCCGGAGGATGGAGAGTGGCTGGCCGAGGAGATCGCCCGGTATGATTTCCGCTATCGTCGTCTCTCTCAGGAGGAGCGGGACGCCCTGATTCTGTCGGTGCTCGACCGTCTCGACGGCTTCACGCAGGTGGGGGCGCATCGTCAGCACATCTGGGAGCTGGCCTGGGGGGATGTGGCCGATCGCTACGAACGGAGCCGGGGTGATCTGTCGGCGTTGGAACCGGGTTTCATCGGCGCGACCCGCGAAATCCGTCTGCGGGGGGATTTCGCCGTGCCGATGGATCCCAAATTCGAGTTTCATTTTTTTCGGGTTTTCCGGCACTGGCTCTATCGGAAACATCTCGGAGCGGCCCGACAGGTCTATGAATTCGGCTGCGGCAGCGGGTTCAATCTGGCCGCGCTGGCGCAGCGCGCTCCGGACAAGGTGCTGACCGGTCTGGATTGGGCGCAACCGGCGGTCGATCTGATCAACGCCTTCGCCCGGAAACAGGGGTTCAATCTGACCGGACGACGTTTTGATTTTTTCAATCCGGATCCGGAGCTGAAACTGGAACCCGGAGCGGTGGTCATGACCTTCTGCGCCCTGGAACAGACCGGTGTCGGCTTTCGTGATTTCATCGACTGGCTGCTGGAGCGTCAACCGGAACGGGTGATCAGCATGGAACCGGTGCTGGAGTTCTACGATCCCGCCAGACTCTACGATGCGTTGGCGTTGCGGTATCATCGACACCGCAACTATTTGAACGGGTATTATACCTATATTCGGGAACTTGCCGCCGCAGGTCGGGTGGAGATTCTCAAGGCGCGACGCCTGCAGTATGGCAGCCTGTTTCACGAGGGCACCTCCATGCTGATCTGGCGTCCCATTTCCGTGGGTGAGAGCACAGGCATTCGGGAGAATCAAGCGTGATCGACGATAAAATTCTGGCGCAATTCAGTGGCAAAGGGGTTCTGGTGACGGGCGGAACCGGTTTGATCGGTCGGCAGGTGGTGGAGCTGTTGTGCGACGCCGGAGCCAAGGTGCAGATCATCTCGCTGGATCGGGTGGTGGTCGATGCGCGGGCCGAGCATATCCATGGGGATCTGACCAGCTTCGACTATTGCAAGTCGGCGGTGACGGGTCAGGATTTCGTGTTTCATCTGGCGGGGATCAAGGCCTCGGCGGCGATTTCGGAAAGCCGCTTGGCCAGCCACTTCATCCCCACCCTGATGATGAATACCAATGTGCTGGAAGCCTGTCGCCTCGCCGGAGTCAAGAAGGTGGTCTATACCAGCTCCATCGGGGCCTATGCCAATACCGACATCTTCCGGGAGGAGGAGTATCGTCTCGATACCATCCCGATGGATTTCGCCGGATGGGCCAAGCGCATGGCCGAGCTGCAGATTCACGCCTACAAGGTTCAGCACGGCATGGAGAATTTCGCCGTGGTGCGTCCTTGCAATGTTTATGGACCCGGCGACAACTTCGATCCGGATAACGCCATGGTGGTGCCCGCGCTCATGGGTCGGATCCACCGGGGAGAAAATCCCATGGTGATCTGGGGGGATGGCTCGGCGGTACGGGATTTCGCCTACAGCCGCGACGTGGCCGAAGGGGTGATTCTGGCTCTGCATCACGGCACCCGTGGCACGTTTGTCAATCTGGGCAATGGCCGTGGTCACACCATCCGGGAACTGGTGGAGGCTCTGTGCAGCTTCTTGCACTTTGAATATCGTTTCGACGCCAGCAAACCGTCGGGCTTCCCGATCCGCATCATGGATACCGCCCGCGCCAAGGAGTGGATCGGCTATCAGCCCACCACCTCGCTCCAGGAGGGATTGCAGAAAACCTGGGAATGGTTCATCAACAATCAGGATGAACACCTGCACAAGAAGAACTATTTCAGGGATCCGAAGAACGATGCGCGTTGAAAATACCAAACTGGAAGGCGTGAAACTGATCAGGCCGGAAGTCTTTGAGGATTTTCGGGGTCAGTATGTCGAGACCTATAATGAGGAGTTGTATCGTCAACAGGGGATCGGGGTTCACTTTTGCCAGGATGATATTTCGGTTTCGTCCCGCCACGTGCTGCGAGGCATCCACGGGGATGCGGAAACCTGGAAATTGATCTCGTGTCACTATGGGAAGTTTTATCTGATCGTTATCAACAACGATCCGGAGTCGGCGCAGTATCGACAATGGGAATCGTTTGTGCTCTCCGACCGCAATCGACACCAGGTGCTGGTGCCGCCGAAATTTGGCAACGGGCATCTGGTGTTGAGCGATATGGCGATTTTTCATTACAAGCAGAATACCTACTATAATCCGAAAGGACAGTTTACCCTGATCTGGAACGATCCGCAGTTGGGTCTGTGGTGGCCGGTGAAGGAGCCTATGCTCTCCCGCAGGGATGAGGTGGGGCACTTTGTTTCTTGAGGATGGGGCGTTGCCCCTGCCCACCAGGGGCGTTGCCCCTGGACCCCACCAAGGGCTTCGCCCTTGGATCCCACCAGGGGGATAATCCCCCTGGACCCCTGAAGGTATCGGATGATGCGCGATTTTCCCGAAGAAGCGATTATATTGGCCGGAGGCATGGGGCAACGTCTGCGCTCGGTGGTGCCGGATCGCCCCAAACCCATGGCCCTCGTGGCCGGCAAACCGTTTCTGGAACATCTGCTGATCGCCGTGGCCCGACAAGGCGTGCGCCGGGTCGTGCTTTCCGTGGGATATAAACGGGAAGCGATCATGACGCATTTCGGCGATCGGTTTCAGGGGGTGGAGTTGGCGTATGCCGTCGAGGAACAACCCCTCGGGACGGCGGGAGGGATCCGTCTGGGATTGGAGCGGGTGCGGGGAGAACGGGCTTTCGTGCTCAATGGGGATACCCTGTTCGATGCGCCCCTGAACCATCTGGTGGCGGCGTTCGACCGGCATCGGGCGGATCTGGTGATGGCGGTCAAACCCATGGAAGATTGCAGCCGCTATGGCACGGTTCGGGTGGAGGGGGAGCGGGTCGTGGGATTCGACGGCTCCCGAAAATCGGGACCAGGCGTGATCAATGGCGGGGTGTATCTGTTTTCGGCGGGGCTGGCGACCGAATTGCAGCACTGTTTCTCCTTCGAGGGGGATTTTTTGCAACCGAACCTCGATCGGTTGCAGGTGATCCGCGTGGAGGAGCCAGGCTTTTTTATCGACATCGGCGTTCCGGAGGCCTATGCCGCCGCGCAAACGTTGCTGGCTTCGTGTGACAAGGAGTGATCTGGCATGGCTGAAGGAACGGAGGCGTTTCGAGCGACTGTTTTTGCCCTGGATGGGGATCTGGAAGCTCTGCTCGCGCTGGTGAATGCACAACCGATCGATCCCAACGAGATTCTGTTTACCATCTACGATCTGCTGGCCAAGGATCACCCTTTGACCGAAGGGCGCATGCGCTCGGCCTATATTTTGTCGATGGTGTTGGCCAATTCGGGGCAGCGTCATCCCATCATTTCGATTGCGCGCTGCCTGGGGGGCATTATCTACGGCACCCCGGAAGAGGAGTCCGCCGGTTTGCAAGAGCTTCCGGCGCAGATGGAAGAGTTGCCCGCGCCCATGTACGACACCATCGTGCATCATGTGCTGCATCCGGTGCTGATGTATCTGATCACGCTCTCTCTGGGACAGCCGGACGACCGGCGGATGCTGCAGACTCTGGAACTCCTGAAAGCGGTGGTGGCTCCGATTCGCGCCATGTTCGACTGGGAGGCTCCGGTGCCGACGCTTTCGCTGGAGGGGTTGCGTCATCAGGGTCGGGAGCGCGCCCGTCTGGTGACGCTCGCCGCTCCGCCTCCCGGTGCGCCTCGCAGCCGCAGGCGGGTGTTGATGGCGCAGGGTCAATCGTTCGTGCCTCCCAATCAATGGGCGGACAATGTGGATGTCACCGATCGGATGGGCATCGCCTTGCGGGAGTATGGATGGGAGGCGGAAGCCTATCACATGGACAACACCGATCGGGCCGGTTGTTGTCGCACCATCGCCGAGTTGTGTCGGGAGCGGCGCATCGATATTCTGATTTGTGATGACAATGTATTGCTCGAAGTGCCCCAGGCGCGCGCCGAGATGATCGCCCGCTTGAAACGGGATAATCCCGAGATCAAGGTCGTGGGGTTGCTGATGGATGCCTGGACCCTGCCCGAAGATCGATTGCTGGAGCAATCCCGGTTGCTGGATGCCATCTGGACCGGTGACGTGCCCTCCCGACCCATTTGGCAGCGACCGGAGTTCGCGGGGAAAACCATGCAGATGCCTATGACCTATCAGGGCATTCTGCCGGAGGATCGGCCATGGAAGCCTTTGAATCCGCAATTGTTTTTTTCCGGACGGATCAGCGGGGGCAATTGGCATCGGGCCTTTTGGCTGGCGGCCTCCCGGAAATGGAATCTGCCCATCGGCGCACGGCTCTCCCCGTTGATCCTGAACGATGGCCTGACCCCACTCGACAGCTTTCGGCTTTACATGGAGGGGCTGGCGGATGCCACCTGCGGCATCAACTTTCTGATGCGTCCCAATCATAGTTGCGCCGTCACCGGACGCACCTACGAGATCATCTGGAGCGGAGCGTTGCTGGTGCAGGAGGCCTCTCCGGATACCTGTCATTTTCTGGTGCCGGGCGAGCACTATCTGGAGTTCTCCTCCATTGCGGAGCTGGCGGCCATCACCCGTTTTCTGGCGGAGAAGCCGGAAGAGGCGGAAGAGATTCGACGCGCCGGTCACGCCTTCGTGCGGGAGCGTTACAGCAATCTCAAGATTATCGGTCAGATCGAAAAGAGTCTCTATTATCCCGATTGATCCGTTGGGGAGGGGATGTGATGCGTGCCTTGATTACCGGAATCACCGGAATGGTCGGTTCCCATTTGACCGATTTTCTGTTGGCCCATACCGATTGGGAGATCCATGGTATGTGTCGTTGGCGCAGCATGCTCGACAATGTGGCCCATCTGCTGCCGCGCATCAATGCGAAGGATCGGGTGTTTCAGCATTATGCGGATTTGCGGGATTATTTGTCGTTGCAGCATGTGATCCATGAGGTCAGGCCGGATTATGTGTTTCATCTGGCGGCCCAGAGCTATCCAAAAACCAGCTTTTCCTCCCCGGATGATACCCTGGATACCAATATCAACGGCACCTCCCGGTTGCTGGAAGCGTTGCGTTTGTGTCCTGGAATCGATCCGGTGATTCATGTGTGCGCCTCGTCCGAAGTGTTCGGGCGGGTGCCTCGGGAAAAATTGCCGATCCATGAGGAGTGTTCGTTTCATCCCGCCTCTCCTTACGCCATTTCCAAGGTGGGCACCGATCTGGTGGGGCGGTATCACGCGGAGGCCTACGGGCAGAAGGTGATGACCACCCGTATGTTCACCCATACCGGTCCACGGCGCGGGGATGTGTTCGCCGAATCGACCTTCGCCAAGCAGATCGCGTTGATCGAAGCCGAATACATTCCGCCGGTGATCCGGGTGGGCAATCTGGACTCCATGCGGACCTGGGCCGATGTGCGGGATGCGGTGCGCGCTTATTATCTGTTGGTGACGGTCAATCCGACTCCGGGTGAGTATTATAATATCGGGGGCGCGTTCCACTGCACCATTCGGGAGATGTTGGATCATTTGTTATCCGGTTCTTCGGCCCGGGATCGCATTCGCATCGAAGTGGATCCGGATCGGTTGCGGCCCATCGACGCGGATTTGCAGATTCCGGATACCACCAAGTTCACCCGTCACACCGGGTGGAAGCCGGAAATCTCCTTTGAACAGACCATGGGGGATTTGTTGGGTTACTGGCGGGAGCGGGTCAGGGCGACCGGGGGGCAGTTTCTGACCCGGTGATGAGTCGTGATCATTGCGGGTCCAGGGGGATCATCCCCCTGGTGGGGGTCCAGGGGGCGAAGCCCCATGGTGGGGGAGGGGGCGAAGCCCCGGAAAAGAATCCAAGGGGTTCGCCCCTGGCCCCCACCAGGGGCCAATGGCCCCTGGACCCCGCCACGTTATCTTTCAGTGAT
>JADGBU010000036.1:0-19234 GCA_015231295.1 Magnetococcales bacterium
AAAATTTGGTGTCCCCGGCGCGATTTGAACGCACGGCCTACGGATTAGGAATCCCAAAATCTTCAATTAAAAATCAATCAGTTATATGAAAAAGTTCAACATTTTCATCTTGCATTATCACAGCAAATCACGCAGAATCCATGCCTGTTACGCCAGTTTGTAACCCAGGCGTAACCCCAGAATCAAGGGAAATAGTCCGGAGGGTGGTCATGGGCGTTGGAAAAATTCCATTCACAGCAACCGCATTGAACAGTCTCTCTGTCCCTGAGACCGGACGTGACACGTGGACGGACACCCGCACTCCAAACCTCCAAATCCGCGTCACTCCAACTGGGGTGAAATCGTTCTGCTGGTACGGTCGCCCGCGTGGTGGCGCTCCTGAGAGGGTGACTCTTGGGAGGTGGCCAGAGATGTCGATTGACGATGCCAGGGTGCATGCCGCCAATCTCAATGCCTCAGCGGCAAATGGGGAAAGTGCGGCGACTCAGCGCCGGGATGTCCAGGCTGAAATGACCTTTGCTGATTTTTTCTCGGTCTATCTGGAGCAGTACGCCAAGGCAAGAAAAAAAACATGGCGGGATGACGAACACAAATTCAAGGTCCATTTGTTACCGCTACACAAGAAAAAAATGTCAGGGGTGACACGGCAGGACGTGGCCCGCATCCATATTCAGATCGGGAAAAATCAACCGGCATTTGCCAACCGGGTGCTGGCGCTGGTATCTAAGGTATTCAATGTGGCGGTCGAATTCGGCATGTGGGAGGGCACGAACCCAGCCACCAGGATTCGGCATTTTAAAGAGCAGAGCCGTGACCGCTTTTTGTCCTCTGAAGAAATCCAACGATTCCTGAACGCTCTGGCCGAAGAACCGAGCGATGTGATCCGTTCTTTTTTCATGGTGTCGCTGCTCACCGGTGCGCGACGCGCCAACGTCCTGGCGATGCGCTGGGACCAGATCGATTTGGACCGGTCGGTGTGGAAAATACCGGAAACCAAGAATGGACGACCGGTGACAGTCCCGCTCGTACCTATGGTGGCCGAGCTTCTAAAATCCATGGATCAAGGAAGCGACTGGGTGTTTCCGTCTCCACGCTCTTCGGCATCCGGCCACCTCCAGGAGCCGCGCAAGGCGTGGGAGCGTATCCTGGCACGGGCCGGCATCGAGGATGCACACATCCACGATTTGCGCCGGACCATGGGATCCTGGCAAGCAATCACCGGGGCGTCACTGCCGGTCATCGGCAAGAGCTTGGGGCATGCGTCACAACAGGCAACAGCAATTTATGCGCGGCTCAACCTTGACCCGGTTCGGGCCGCCATGGAAAAGGCGACCGATGCGATGATGGGAAACAAATTTAAATCATAGTCCAACCAAAATTGGCGGCATCCACCGCACCGAAAATCGCCGATCCCCCGCCTTCGGCCCGGACCAGTACCCGTGCCAATGGGCGCGGCGCACGTGCGGTGCTGGTGCGGTGCGGACCCCTGGATCGGCGGTGGCGGTTGGGTCTGGGTCGCGTGCGGCGCCGGTGCGGAGTGTCTCTCCAATCCTTGCCCCCACATCCCAAATGCGGATCTTTTTGGCCTCAAAAATCCGATCTGTCCCCTTGATGCGCTTGGGACGTGGGTGACCAGGCTGATCACCCGGGTGGGTGCGGTCCTCAATCTCCGGCTCGTCTGCGCAGAGGTAGAGGACCAGAGAGATGATCGGGGTGATGTCTCTGGCCATCAAGGCCAAATCCGTCTGGATCAGGAGGAGATCATCCGTGATCCCGGCCAAATCGGCCTGCCGACGAGCCTCCCGCCCCATCCTCTCCAGGGCCTCCAGCAGCGACCACTGCCCGAGGTGGACCGATACAGGGATCAGTCTGTCATCGGTGGTCGCGAGCAGGATGCGCAACTCCTGACGGGAGTCGTTGGCATCCCACTCCAGGTGGACCCAGACCCCGTGCAAAAATGTCCCCATCCAGGGCAGCCCTGGAGTGTCCATGTAGACGCACCACTCTGGGATGCGGAGCAGCACGTCTGCCGGGATATCTCCGGTCAACTGGGTGGTGATCAGGGATTGGTGCAGATCCCTGTCAAACCGGTAGACCCCTTTGGTCAGCCTCCAGGCTGACATGGCGGCCAGAATTGACACGTCGGCGGCAGCCAGAGGGGAGGTGAGACGCGCCCCGCCGGAGACCAACGCGTATGCGGCGGCCATGGGGCAATAGCACCAGGGCGGCCAATCTGGCAGCCCTTTTCCGCGATCCTGGCGGATGCGGTCAAAAAAAGACCAAGCGCCAGGGTAGCGCCTGGAGATTGATTCCAATGTTTGCTGCGGGGTCATCTTTATCCCCTTGCGGCGATGGAGCCGTAGTCAGGATGGATGCCGGTCCTGACCAATAGGGCGTACCACGCCGTCCAGGGCATTGCCCTGGTCCCGCCGATCCACCGGCGGACGCTTGTGGGGATCACACCCAGCATCTCTGCTGCGTGCGCCTGGCTGACATTGGCAGCGGCCAGCACGCCTTGAATCAGGGGGCGGGATGGCGGTCCCTGCCATCCCTGCTCAGGCATAGCCCATACCTCTTTGAAGCGGTCCAGATCCCCCTCGCGGGGGCCGCGCCATTCCCGGTCAGTCCGGAAAATGCTCGGATTGACGACCGGGACCACCGGCGAGATTTTAATCATCCCTGCGCCGGTGGTCCGGATAGTCTTCACCATCCAGAAGTACGCCGCTTCCGCCTCGAAAGGCGTCGCTGCGTACAGGATGCCCGGCACCAGGTCTCCGCCTGGATGGGCATGCATGAGGGGGCCGTCCTGGCCCTCTCTGAAAAAGATTTTGGCGATCATTATACCTGTCATCCAAATGGGAGAGCCGCCCGAGAGGGCGGCTCGTTGATGGTGGTCTCTTTTTTTAATAATCAGAGAAAGCGGCGTCAAAAATTTCTTCTGCAATTTTTATCCTTCCTAGGATAGAGGCATATCTGTCTAATGCCTCTCTTTTTCCTTCAAAGGATATTAGTGACATTGAGTACTCATACCCGGCTTCGGCCTTCTCTTGGAAGAGCCAATTCCAGGCCTCCCAAAAAGTTTTTCCTTCAGGTGCAAGGTGGCGCACCTGCGAAAATAGATCCTTTTCTCTGCTTTCTCCCACGAATGAGAAGATGAAGTTGACTGCTCCCTCGAAGCCGACTGCTGACTTGAAGTCAATAGCGCTGACTTCTTCAGCGCCAGGGAACATTTTTTCAATCTTCTTTACTCGTCCGCTCAGTCCGTCATTCTTTTTCATCATGTCCATTGAGATTTTCATTTTTCTCTCCTTTGGGAGTCTTGAGCAGTGGATATCACCGCTTCGATGGATACAAATATATATCCAATGGATACACATGTCAATGAAAAAATCAGGATGGGTGCGTTTTTTCGTGACTCATCAGCGCAGCCCTGATCCCAGCGCTGATATTTCCGCCACCCAATTTGCGGGCGGCCTCAATGCTGTCTTGGTCCAGGTAGACCTGGACCACTCTCCCCCCCTCCAGCTTGCGGTTTGGGGCGTGCTCGCCGAGAGCGACGAGCACTTTCCTGCCGTCCAGGCTCCGGATCGCTCCGGCATTGACCTGGACGTACTTTCCGGTTTCCCGGATTTTCACCAGCGCCCCGGTGTCACCCGGAGAGTTGGTCACGGTGCCTATAACTTCGGCTCCTTCTGGGACTGTGGTGGTCCACAGTCTCCAGTTGCCTGACCGGTCCACGGTCAGGCGATTCCGGTTGGGGTGGCTGGTCATTTCTGACCAGCCCAGATGATATAGTCGTTCAAATTTTCGAAGGCGCGGAAGCCTCCTTCAACTCTGACAATCTTGCACGCCCACGGGCACCGCCTCTTGGCGGTTGCCCGAGACTTGCATTCGATAAATTCTTTACGCATTTCTAAATCCCTTTTCCTGTTGTTTGTTGGCCCCGGCAGTCACCGGGGCCGTTTGGTTTGTTACGCCTGACAATCGCCATCACAGTATGTTTCGCAGTGCGGGCAAGGTCCGCTGATGCTGGCCTTGCTGGTGGCGATGGCTGCCTGGGCGGCGTAGGTGTGGGAGGTGGTGGTCGGCTTAGTGGTCGATTTATCCTCCCACGGCATGCCGGCGGCTTTCGCAGCTTTATAAATTGCGGTAAGCCTTTCGGCTTCCGCCTTGAGAGCTTTCTTTTCCGCCGTATGCCATTGCAAGCGTGACTTATTGTGTGCTGACCAGGCAGACTCTTTGGTATCGTACAGTGATTTGAGGGTTTCCAATTTTGCTCTCCAGCCCCTGATCCCCGAGGCGCGGTGTGGGACGTTGTGTCCCTTTGTTGAGTCTAAATATACACATGTTTGATCCTGATGTCAAACATAAATATGTGTATGTTTGATTTTTTTTTGAATTGGGCGAATCTGACCAATAACCTAACCAAACCTGACCATGGAAAAAGTATGGCAACCTGAACGATAACTTATGGTTTTATAGACAGCGCATGAGATGTTTCAGCAGTTCGGAGGGGTGCGAAAAAAAGTAATCAAGCATCTTTCCTCACTGTAAAAAAAATCACGCAGCCTGTTTGAACTGGTTGGCAATGGTCCGCTCGATGATAGCCCGCAACGTCGGATCCGTGATTTTTCCCAAGTCAGCCGGTGGCAAAGACTTTGTGGCGATATTGACGACACGGGGAGCCGCCAGCATCTTTCGGCGTTCGGCCACGGGGATCGCGTTTTCAGGGGTAAAACTGCCGTTTTTGATCCGCCCGGCCATCGCCCTGGTCCACCCGACGCGGTTGGTGATGGCTTTGGTGCCAAAGAGGATCGACCCGGCCAACTCATCGAGCAGGATCTGGGATTGACTCTGAGGGAGATCCATCAAGAACGGTTGGATTTGCTGTTTTTCCAGTGGGGAGAGTTGCTCCGGAAAAATCAGGTCGGTGCGGATTGGAAGAGATGAGGGGGATTCCTCCCCCTCGGCTGCTGGTGCATCAGCGGTGGCAGTTGTTGCACTATCTGCAACAACTGGATCATGGGTATTATCGGCGGCCCGTGCAGGATCGGCCTTCATCTTCGCCCTGAATCGCCGCACCCTTTCCGTTGATGCCCCTGGCGGTTCGGCCTTCCGTCCTGACGGGTATCTGGTTTTCTCCATTGGCAGCACCAATGCATCCAGGCCGACGATCCCCTCCTCGGAGATCGTCAAGCACTTGTGGGAAACGGCCTCATCCAGAGCAGACCGATCCACCCTGGCATCATGCACCAACTCATCCGGAGTCAACCCGGTCTCCGGGCCACCGGTCCCGGCGGCCACGGACAAGGCGCAAAACAGTAACCATCTGGCATCAAAGCTCATCATGCTGATTTTTGGGTGCCGGTGAATGCCGGTCTGGATCCGGCCCCATGGGAGCGTGGTCATTTCGCCACCTCCACCCGCTTCACGCCGACCAGGAAAACCGCCGGGTCTTTGTCCCAAACGCTGTGGACTACATCACCATACTGACGGATAAAATAATTTCCAAAAGCCGCCCATGCGCATCCCAGGCATGGGTCTGTAGTGCTGGGGGATCCCATCGACCAACGCATGTTGTCTGAAGCGTATTTCCCGAGCGGTATTCCATCGAAACGCCGCACCCCTGCGGCTATTGCCTGTTCGTTGGTGATTTTTTGGACGCTGGTGACGCTGATTTCACCCACCTCCATGGTGATCCTGGAGGCCCAGCGCGGCATCGTCTTCGGCTTTCGCCACCGGCACGGGGAATCACCCGGTTCCCACTCAAAGCCACCGTAGATGTCACCCCTGCCACTTCCGTCGGCATCCTCAACGCACTCCACCGCGAATTTTTCAAATTCCCGATCATCGTTGACCAGGTTCCATGCGCACCTTGGCCCATCGGCATAGTCAACAGCAATCCTGCCGGTGTCGTCTTCGGTTTTATAAGGCCACTTCCACGCCCCGATCCTCCACCGCTCCCGCGCCCACAGTTGGTCTCCGACGTTGAAATCGTTGATGTCAGGATATTTCTTCACCGGCAAAATCAGCAGTGACACACGGTCTTGCAGGATGGCGCGGATGATGGTCTGGTCCAGGGTGATGGGATGGAGGCTCATTTCGTCACCTCATTCTCGGCCATAATAACCGTCTCACCGATGGTGCGAACCATCGCGATCAGGCCTTCAACCTGGGCACAGGCGATCAACACGTTGCGTTGTCCGTGCTGTTGTTGACCGCGCCATGCGGACAAACCGGTTTCAAGAAAATTGATAAGGCCGATGGCCCTGTCGAGGTGTTGTTCTGCGGTGCGTTGGGTGGTGTTCATGCGACGGCTCCATAGGTTGCGTGTGCAATGGCCGGAGCGTGAACGGTGCTTAAACGTTCAGACTCCGGGGGTTAAGCACCCCACCTATGGTTGGGCATCCGGTCTTTGGCCTTGCGGCTTGGACATGCCCGGATCCCCCGGAGTCTTGGCGTGAATTCATGCAGGGATTGCGCCACGCCGGAAAGCGGGCACAAAAAAAACGCCATGTCTGACGGGGGCGGTTTTCCGCCATAGGTTAGTTTGTGGAGGTGCTTAAGCTCCGGTGGCTATTGACGCATAGGTGGCGGGGTGATGTCAAGAGGGATTTTTTTGATGTGCATGGGTGTGGGGTCTGGTATGATGGGGTCGTAATCAACTCTGGATGGAGATTCCGTCATGACCGCCATCACCTTTGACACGCTCAAATATGCCAACCGCCTCAAGGCTGCCGGTTTTGAGTCCAAGCAGGCTGAGGCTCTGGCCGAAGCTCAAGCGGAAGTCAATGAAAAGTCCTTGAGCAACCTTGTGACGGAAGCCAAACTGGAAAAGGAACTCGCGCCAATCCGTACAGATTTGGTTCTTCTCAAATGGATGATGGGCATCCAAATGACCGGCGTGATGGCGCTCATCCTGAAATCCTTCTTCCCTCACTGACCCCACCCCGGACTTTCCAGCGACAAATAACACCACCACCACACCCCCTTGGAGGGGCTTGGGGTGGTGTTTTCTTAATCTCAATCTGTATCTGTATGTGTGCTGTTACATCGCCGTTTCTGCCGTTTCATAAAGCTGTTACAAACGCGAGATCATGACCATTGCCACCTTCCTTTTTGCTTCGCTTATTCTTCTCTTTGATATTGCAATCAATTTGTTTTCTTGTTCTTCCACGGCAAAAAAATCATTAATTGCAGACTCAAGGTCAGATCCAGAAAGAAGATTAGAGGCAATTTTTAAATCTTCAATATTGTCGCTTACAATACCATCAGATTTTCCTTCGACAAGTATTTGAAACCTATGCTTACAATATTGTCCATTCTCACCAGCAGGGCATGTACACCATGCGCGTAGCCTGTTTCCATCCTTCTGGATCATTATACGATACGGATCTTTTGCGCTTCCTTGGATTGTAAAAGTGAATGTTTGCATTTTAGTAACCATTCTTTAGTAATTCTATGAATTCACGTTGCGTTCTATACTCGATACGCAAGAACACCCCTTTCCTGAAAACACGATACATAATAAATCCATCACTATCTTTTGTTGACTTTTTAGATAAAATAACTTGCAACGAAATGCTATTCTCTTGCTTTATAAACTCAGACCAATTTGTGTATGCAATAACATTAGAATGAATCATATCTCCTTCTGAGAAATTATATTCTATTCCTTGCGTCCAACCTGTCTTGGTTTTTGTTGCTTTATGTTTATATTTTACTCCTTTAACGTTTATTCTTTCTTCAATAATACGGTCGCCATTGTCATCGAATACAGGTTCTTGGTAGTCCGTAAGGTGAATATCAAACGCACTTTTCAACTCTTCCTTGACGGCAAACGAGTATCCAACAGCAAATCCATCAATAAAAGTAACACATAAATCCAGTGATCTATTTTCATTGCCTGTATTATTATATTCTTCCATTTCAGCCTCCTATTTAATAATTACAATTAAACTCTGTTAATTTTCTTATTACTATATCGGTGAAAAATATTAAAAAGATAAGCGAAAAATAATCCCATATGGATTAGTCATCATCAAGCAGCTTTTTTGGGATGTGCGGATGCCTGCGATCTGGCATGATGCTACCATCTGTCACCTCAAAAAAAAGCCGCCAAGACTGATTGGCGGCTTTTGTGTTTCACGGTTGCTTCGTGGTTTGGATGTTACATTCTTCGCCCAGCCCAGGCCACTCTACCGATGATCCTCAATGTTTCCAGGTCGGCAGCATCTAGGGTCAACGGTGGATGAAACGGGCTATTGATGATAGATCAAAATTGATCTATCATGGCCACATGAACGGATATGAAGTCATCACCAGATTGAAAGGCGCAGGATGGAACCTGGATCGCATCACCGGGAGTCATCACGTCATGGTGAAGGACGGGAAAGCGGTTCCGGTGCCGGTCCACGGAAAGCGTGATCTTGGGGAGGGGTTGTTGTCTGCCATTCAACGTCAATCGGGGGTCAAATTGAAATGATGGATATTCGCTATCCGGCCCTGTTGGAGCCGCAAGAGCCGAGAGGCTTCTTTGTTCGATTCCCAGATTTGGAGGACACGTTTACGGAGGGAGAAACGGAGGCTGAAGCGTTGCGGAATGCATCTGAGGTGTTGACCGCCATGCTTGGATGGCGGATGGAGAGCGGCAATCCGCTCCCTGATCCATCCGTTGGGGTGAAGGGGGCGTGGTACATTGCCCCGGATGCGAAAACGCAGGCGGCTATTCTTTTGCGTCGCGCCAGGGAGAATCAACCCATGGCTGAGGTGGCGAGGGCGATGGAAACATCATGGGCAGCCGCCAAGCGTCTGGAGGATCCCCGTCATTGGCCATCCCTGAAGCAACTGGAGAAAGCGGCAGCCACGATGGGCAAGAGGCTGGTTCTGTCGTTTGACTGATCACATCCACCTCCCCGCCAAGACAACCCTCCCAATGATGCGCATAGATTCCAGTTCCGCAGCATCCGGCACCCATGGTTCATATTTCGGATTGTCGGACAGGATTTTTATCTGCCTCCCTGAACGCTGGATGCGCTTGACGTAGATCTTCCCGTCCAAGTTGAAGACGTAGATGGCATCCTGCGCAAATCCATCGGACTCCCGGCAGTCGATCAACACAAAATCACCATCCGACAATACCGGGTCCATGGAATCACCGAACACCTTGATCACCGCCGCCTTGGACGGTACCAGCCCCATTTCGCGCACAAGCCATTCCTCATCAAAAGCCATCAGACCATCCTCAGCAGCATAGTCCGATATGCATCCGGCCCCAGCTGCCGCCTTGACATCGTACCTTTGTACGTGTGCGGTGGCTTTGGTTTGCAATTCTAAGGCCGATTCTTCTTCTTTGGTCATCGGGCCTTCGCCGGTGAGGAGCCAGTCTGTGGTGACTTTGCATGCTCTGGCGATTCTGGTTAGAGCGTCAAGATTCGGCTCTTTCCCTTCTTTGTATCCGCTCAGATTCGCTTGAGGCACACCAGATGCCCTATGGAGGTTGGCCCACCTTCCTTCAAAATGTTGTTCACAAAGAAAATTCAATCTACGTGTAAGACCTTCTTTAGAGAATTTCGTTTCCATTGAATTTTTTCCTTGATCATTCATTCAGCATGAAATATTTTTAACACCAACACGAATTCATATGTTCAGAAAACATGAAAAGCAAGTTTGACGCCAAAGATGATGGACGAATAAAAATGGATAGCGACATGGTCTCGCAAACGGTAGTCGCCGCCATGCTTGGAGTCCACCCAAGGACTTTGCACAACTGGCGCAATAAAGGTATCGGCCCGCCTTGGCAGAAGGTGGACGGGTCAACAGCAATCGTCTACTCCAAAAGCGGAGCAGAACGGTACAGAGAAACAAGAGAACAGGAAAAAGAGCAGAAATGACCACCAACCCATCAGCACTTCAAGCGTTCACCTTTGAGAATAAGCCGCTTCGCATCGTCACGGATGAGAGCGGAACCCCTTGGTTCAACGCCGGGGACGTTTGCGCGGTCCTCGAATACGTCAATCCTTGGGATGCGATTTCCAAGCATGTCGATTCAGAGGACCTCGCGAAACGCGAGGCCCTTACAGCCGGAGGAAAGCAGCTCACCAACCACATCAACGAGTCCGGCCTGTACTCCCTGATCTTCGGCAGCACCAAGCCGGAGGCGAAACGGTTCAAACGGTGGGTCACTTCCGAAGTCCTCCCGTCCATCCGGAAGACCGGCACCTACACCACGCCCAAAGCAACGGCGCGCACCCCCAGCCAGCACGACATCACGTCGGCTGTCATCCGTGCATCGTACATGATTGGCAAAGTCCCCGGCATCCGTCCAGAGATTTTGGCTGCTGCCACTTTGGAGGCGATCGGAGCCAACACCGGACTGGACGTGATGGCGCTGCGCAAGGCTCTGCCATCGCGGGAAGAACCCATGGCGTCGCTCACGCCGACCAAGATCGGTGAGGCCCTGGGCGGCATGTCGGCCAAGGCTGTGAATAAAAAGTTGAGCGAAATGGGATTGCAGTTCAAGAACGCCGCCAACGAGTGGGAGTTGACGAAAGCTGGTTGCGAGTTCGGAGAGGCATTGCCGTATTCCCGCAATGGTCATGCTGGCTATCAGGTTTCGTGGTATCCGAAGGTGGTCGATCTGTTTCGTGGGGAGCAGTCATGACCAGTCCTCTGATGACTCAGATTGAAGCGTCGGAATACTTGCGAGTGGATTGGAAGACCCTTGCGAATTGGCGCGCCAGAAAGATTGGTCCGAGCTACGTCAAGATGGGGAGTCTGGTCTATTACACCCGGGCCGATCTGGACGCCTATCTCAAGGCGAGGACGGTTGATCCGAAGGCAAAGCCGGATGTGGTGGTCAAGATCAAACCGCGCATGGCGGATCTCCTCCGAGAGACACTGAATATCCCGCGCGTTCCCAGGGGGAGGACCAGAAAGTGTTTGTTGTGAGTCAAGAGGTGGTTCGTGAGGAGGAGAATTTCACCGTTGTCCGTTTCCGTCTGCGTAGAGACCCATTTGTCCGTCGCAAGAAATCGGTCATCGTGAAATCGGTTGCGCAGGAAGAAGGGAAAAGTTTGTGGTGGCCGAAGGGGGATAAATGAACAGTATGCACAACAATCGTGATGTGAAAAAGTTTGAATTTATCATCAATCTGCATGTCGCATGGGAAATTAAACTCAGACGTGACCAGTGGGTGGATCGGATGCAGGAAGTTGGGAAACGGAACGCCACGTTGACATCTTTGATGACTGATCAGGCGCTGACCACCGGGAGAGTCCGGTAAGCAAAAAACCAATTCTGGGTGTAGCGCAGTTTGGTAGCGCGTCGGCTTTGGGAGCCGGTGGCCGGAGGTTCAAATCCTCCCACCCAGACCATTTATTCTTCGCTGGCACCGGGCAACCGGGTGAATCCTGATCTCCTGCCAGAGGGGTAAAGGCCTAAGCCGATGACGGGTTTTCGTCCGGGAAACGCACCTTCGGAAGCACATCGGACAAAGACTGGATGCAAAGCCAGAAGCGCGTGACAGCCGGGAAAGACCGGCAAAAACAACCATCTCAACATCAAGGAGAAGAAAATGTACGACGAACAGCAACCCGACACCGACACCGCCACCACCGACGACCAGGCCGACGAAACCACCGACACCGATGGTGACGAGGGCGGCGAGTAGAGATGGACCTGGGAAAATCCCATGCACGCATCGTGGTGGTGGCCGATGAAGAGAAGTCCAGCCGGTGAAGTCCGGCGCGCCGTAGTGTAACGGCCCCAGCCGGGAGGGATGTCCCGGCCTCAATCAGTATAATTAATATAATCAACAATAAAGACAATGGAGAATAAAATGGGAAATCGCACCTTCATCAAACCCGACATCGCCAAAGAGATCCGCAAGGCGTATGAGTCTCCCGAAGTTCCTGGGATCGCGAAAGTGGCCGAGCAGTTCGGTACCGTCCCGGCGGTGGTGAGCGTTGCCATTCAGGAGGCTGGCGGTTCTATCCGTGGCCCTGGTGGCTGGAAGAAGGCTTCCTGAAATGTATGCGTGCTTTGATGATCCGGTTTTCCGCTTCTGGTTCTTTGGGGCGATCCTTGGCGGCCTGTTCGTGGCCTTGATGATCTTCCGGTCCTGGCGGAAACGCTACCAGAATCGTCGGCGGCTCAATACGGTTTGTCCGCTTCAGACCTATTACCCATAGGGTGGTAAAAATGAAAAAAATTGGAGTGGTTGAGCAGAACAATCCGTCCGAACTGACTGATTCTGGAGGAATTTCCAGCGATGATTTGCGCCGGATTGTCGAACGCATCGAACGGCTGGAAGAAGAAAAGCTCGGCATATCAGCCGACATCAAGGCCATCTACGCCGAGGCCAAGGCCATGGGGTTCGACCCCAAGATTGTGCGCAAGATCATCTCCATGCGCAGCATGGAGCCACACCAGATCGAGGAGGAAGAGACCCTCATTGATCTGTACAAGCGCGCGTTGGGAATGGGGTGACGCCATGGGAATTCGCTTTGCCATCATCCCTGACAATACCCAGATCCCGGATGGGGTCTACCCTTTCCTCCCTCATGAGGCGTATCACGCGGATCCCGCTCTATCGGCCAGCGGGATCAAGGCGATGCACGTCAGCCCACGCACCTACTGGGACCGGTTCATGAATCCGGCTCGCTGCGGTGACAACGATACCAAAGCCAAAACCCTTGGACGGGCCATCCATAAAATGGTTCTGGAGGGGCCGCATGAGTTCGCGAAATTCTACGCATGCGAGCCGCATCCGGACGACTACCCTGGGAGTCTGATCAGTGCATCAGACCTCAGAGACAAATGCGGCTACCTTGGATTGAAAAAAACCGGCACCATCGAGGAGATGTCAATCCGTCTTCTGGATAGCGATCCGGGACTGATGATTTTTCCGGTGATCAAGAATGGCGTGCTGGAACAGGCCGCCAAGCACGGGAAAGAGATCCTCAAGCGCGACGATTACCAGATGTGCCTCAATGCCAGGGAGGAAGTGCAGGCCAACGACGCTGCGCGTGGCCTTTTGGAATCTGGACTTTCCGAGGTATCGGTGTTCTGGACGACCAGTGAAGGCGTGCGCATGAAGGCGCGCTTTGACTGGCTGAACCAGGATGGGATCGTCGATCTGAAGAGTTTCAGCAATACCCAGGAAATCCCCGTGGATCGGGCCGTCGTCATGGCTGCGGCCAATCGGATCTATGGGGTGCAGGCCTACATCTATTTGGCAGCGGCTACCGCCGCCAAGGAATTGATCCAGTCAGGACGGATCTTTGGAGGGGATCTCAATTCTTTTGAGGTACTCCATTCGTTCGCCGAACGGCAGGATCTGCCACGATTCCATTTCATCTTCCTGGAGACTGGAGATGTAAACAACGTTCTGGTGCGCGGATGGCCACGGGAGAGCCTGATTATGGAGGCTTCAGAGGCCAAGGCGTCCAGGGCGATGCTGGCGTGGAAGGAAAATATGAGACGGTATGGCGCGAGTATGCCATGGGGGCAGAACGAACCGGCTCGCGATTTTTATGATGAAGAATTCCCACTCTGGGCAGTGGAGTGACGCCATGTTCGAGATCAAACCAGCTGTGCGCATTTTTCAGCCCGTCCTGATCGGGATGTGGGGCGGCTCGTCATCCGGGAAGACCTATTCGGCGCTGCGCCTGGCGCGCGGTCTAGTCGGTGAGAATGGGAAGATCGGTGTTATCGACACGGAGAATCGCCGATCCCTGTTCTATGCCGGGAAGGTCGGCGGCCAGTGGGATCACCTGGATTTTCAACCACCCTTTACCCCGGAACGTTACACCGAGGCGTTCCGGCGTTTCGAGACCGCAGGCGGGTACAACTGCGTGATCATTGATTCCGCCTCCCACGTCTGGGAGGGTGAAGGCGGCGTTCTGGACATGGCCGATCGGTCTGGAGGCCATGGGCTGTCCAAATGGGCCGCCCCAAAGATGGCCCTGAAACGCATGATCAATACCCTGCTGCGGTCCGGATGCCACGTCATTTTCTGCCTGCGCGCCAAAATGGGCGTGGCCCAGGATGGGCGTGGCAAGGATGCCAAAATTTACAGCTCCGGCCTTGAGCCGATCATGGAAAAAAATCTCATCTTCGAGATGACGGTTTCGATCCTTTTCGGACCTGACCAGAAGCCCCTCTTCCGCCCGGCTGGCGATCGGTATTTCGTCAATCCGATCATCCCGGCCATCAAAGCTCCGGAGGAGATCATGCGCGCCATCAAGCCAGGGGAATACATCTCCGAGGCAACGGGGCGGGCCATTGCCGATTGGCTCAATGGTGCATCACGCGACCTCCCTGATGAAGCCAGGCGCGTGGCCGCACGGGGTCTGGCCGCTTTTCGTGGGTGGTGGCCGACTCTGGCAGCCGACCAGAAGGCATCGATCAGCGCCATCGTTCCCGAGTTGCAGCAGATCGCCACTCAAGCCGACGTTGCCGCGCAGGAAGAAGCGGCATCTCTCGCAGCCGAAGATGTGCCGACTGGCGATGATTTCGCCCACGCACCGAAGGAGTCATCGCAAGATCCTGTGCAAAATCCGACCAACCAAGCGACTCAAGGCACGAATCAGCCACCCCCAAAAACTGACCATTTTGCCGCAAGGGGATCACCTGCTCCGCAAAGCGTGAAACCGCAATCCCCACCCACAACGATACCGACCACTGAAGAAAACCCGTTCTGAGGCGCTGAAAAATGGAACTCATCATCGATAATTTCCTTGGGGTCTGCTCGGCGCAGATCAGCATCGCCGAAGGTATCACCCTGGTAGCCGGGGATAACGGGGCCGGGAAATCCAGTACCCTGCGGGCCGCCGCCGCATGTGCCACCGGCAGCTTGATCCCCGTGACCATGCCGACCGGGAAAGAGGCCGTCTTGCGTGGCAGCACGAAATCTCTGGTCCACACCGGAGAGAAAAAAGGCACGGTCACGATGGAGCATGACGGGAATGAAATCTCCCTGTCATGGCCAGCCAACAGCATCAAAGGATTGCCGCCGGTCCGGACCACGGCGCTTTCCGCCGGACTGGTGGAATGGATGGGGATCCCCTCCGCAGAGCGCATGAAGATCTTGGCCGTGGCCTTGAGCAAAAATGGCACGCCGGTGGATCCCACCATGGAAGACTTGGCGGAAGCCATGCTGGGCGCTGGGATCGGCGATGAAAAATATTTCCAGTACGTCCGGAAGTTGATCGAGGCCAAAGGGTGGGCGAACGCCCTGCAAGAAATTTCCACCTCCTGGTCAGAAATCACCGGGATGTGGCGGGCGGCCACGGGCGAGAGCTACGGCACGGAGAAGGCCAAGGATTGGCAACCCAAGGATTGGGCGCGTGACATGAACAGCATGTCCGAGGCTAACCTGATGGCTGCGCTTGAGTCCTCCAGAGCTGCGCTGGAGGATGGAATTTCCCGGCGCGCGGTGGACGGGGCCACGGTCGAGACCTTGCGTGCCCATGCTGTGAGACCGTTGACCGATCCTTCCGCCGATGAGGAAGTACGTGCCGGTCTGCAAAAGCAAATCAGCGCCATGCGCGCTGACGTTGAGGCCGATTCTTCAACCGGATCGGAGTTGAAAGCGAAAATCGCAGAGGCGGAAACGAATCTGCGTTCGCACAACGGCATGATTCGGGATGCGGAATCATCGCGCCCATCCATGCCGGTCATCCCCTCCATGCCTGGGGAGAGCAATCGCAACAGCGCGTGCCCGAGCTGCGGAACCGGCTTGTACGTCTCCAGCAAGGCTGGAATTTTGATCGTCAACCTGGAGAGCAAAACGACGCCTGCCGCTCTGCTGGAAGCCGAAGAGGCTATCACCAAGGCCAAGCAGGTGGAGGAAAAATGCCGCGAGACCTCCCGCGAGATCGACGCCAAGATCAAGCGTCTGGCAGACGACCGGCAATTCTGGTCTGACAAACTGACGCAATTGAACGGCGAATTTTCAGCGTGGCAGCAGAAAAGCAGCCGGGATCTACACGACCGGCTCCAGTCCCTGCACACCAGGCTATCCGAGGTGTCAGCCAGACTGAAGTCGATCCACGACAACAACAAGATCATCAAAAACGCGCAAGAGCAATTGCGGCAAATCGACTCCAGTGGAGTTGGCACCGTCTCCGATGACGCCATTGCCGCTTTGCGTGCCGATGTCGAGAGACATGCCAAGCGGCTGGAGGCTTTCAAGGCCAAGTCGGCGGCTGACCAAGCAGCACGCAGGGCTGAAAGACTGGCCATGGTCAAGGTCATCCTTTCGCAAGACGGACTGCGCGCATCCAAGCTGCGGTCGGCCATGGACCACGTGTCTGTGACGATCGGCGAAATCTGCGCCTCTGCATCTTGGCCTCCACTCACCATGGATGCCGACATGAATGCCACACTGGATGGCCGGCCCTTCCATCTTCTCTCCAAGTCAGAACAATTCCGCGTGCAGGTCGTCATGCAGGTGGCGATGGCGCGGCTTGACGGGTCGAAACTGCTGATCATCGACGGGGCCGATATCCTTGGCCCAGCAGGTCGATTCGGCCTGATCAAAATGCTGCGTGCTGTCGGAATCCGCTCCCTGGTGGCCATGACGGCCAAGCGGGATTACGCCGAGATGGTTGGGAAAATTTTCGATGCCGCCTATTGGGTCGATGGGGGGAAGGTGTCCTTGATCGCTGGGGTGAAGGAATGAAGGAACACCCCATAATTTTTTCACCCCCCATGATCCGCGCTATTCTGGAAGGCAGAAAGACGCAGACTAGACGGGTGATCAAGCCGCAACCATCCTTCCGGATGGATATGGCGTGACTGGAAAGCAAATCCGAAGATTGCATTCGCTCGACTCTGGGACTCCATCAACGCCAGTCGTGGCTGTGGGTGGGAGACCAACCCGTATGTGTGGGTAATCAATTTCAAGAGGGTGAATCCGTGAATAGAATTCCGCATGATTGTTCTGATGCGTACAAATACGGTTATTTATTCGCAATAGTAGATCTTGTCAGGCTTCATGGTCCTGATGTGGCTGTTGATGAGTTATTCCACAATATAAATGGTGACAGAGAAGTATCTGTTAAATCTCTGATGGATTGTCATCTTGACAAAAATGACGCCAAGATTCTTTTTGATGCACTGTCACACTACCGCAAGAGGTAATTAGTAACAATGAGACTTTCAGACCGTGACATTCAGGCCGCCATCAAAGATGGCCGGATCGGGATTGACCCAATGCCGGACGACGCCTGTTTCGGGTCGTTTTCGGTGGATGTGAGCCTTGGAAATAAGTTTGTGAAGATCAAGAAGAAAGAGGAGCAAGAACAATCATATGTTTATCTGACAAGCAAGATGATGATGGAATCGTTTCATGATATTTTTACAAGAGAGGTCACTGTAAAAGATCATGAAAATGTCATTATTAACCCTGGACAATTTCTTCTCGGAATGACCAGAGAGCGCATCAAGATCCCGAACTATTTGGTTGGGTGGCTGGATGGCCGCAGCAGTCTGGCCCGAGTGGGACTGATGGTCCACATGACCGCCCACGCTATTGATCCTGGATTTGATGGTCACATCACCTTCGAGTTTTTCAATGCAGGGCGGTTGCCTCTTGTCTTGAATCCGGGGATGCGCATCGGGGCCATCTCTTTCGAGATGCTCTCGTCTCCGTGCATGCGACCATACGGGTCAAAGCCGGGAGCGAAATATCAAGGGCAGGAGACTCCGTGCGTGGCGTCGGTGTTGGCGGGATGACCACCATCACCCACTTCCACCTCTTCTGCGGCATGGGCGGGGGTGCGCAGGGATTCCAGCAGGCCAACCCGCGCATCCCTGGTCCTGGTGTGCAGGGACAATTCCGGTGCCTGGGCGGGATCGACTCCGACCCGGCGGCCATCCGGGACTTTTCGCGCCTGACCGGAACCACCGGCACCGTGCTTGACCTGTTCGACCGCGACCAATACACGGACTGGCACGGCCACGAGCCGCCGGAAGGGTGGAGAGAAGCGACCATTGAGGACATCCGCAGCTCCGCCGGTGGAGAGTCCCCGGACGTGGTGTTCACGTCGCCGCCGTGCAAGTGGTTCTCCGGGCTGTTGCCGGAAAAATCCAGCAAGACCGCCAAATACCAAGCCATGAATCGTTTGGCCCTGCGCGGGATCTGGCTGACCCTGGAGGCGTGGGCCGATGATCCGCCCGCATTCGTCATCCTTGAGAATGTCCCCCGCATTGCCAGCCGGGGACGCCACCTGCTGGACCAGATCATCGGATTGCTCCAGCACCACGGCTATGCCGTGTCCGAGACGGTCCATGACTGCGGGGAGTTGGGCCGGCCTCGCGCAATCCCGCAAGCGCTTCCTGCTGGTGGCCCGCCACATAGAGAAGGTGCCGCCATACCTCTACCAGCCCGCCCGCAAATCGCTCCGCACCGTCGGAGATGTCATCGGTGCTCTGCCGGTGCCCATCGGCCCCCAGTCCAATCCGATGCACCGGGTGCCCAATCTCTCCTGGCGCACCTGGGTGAGGCTGGCCATGATCCCGCCGGGTGGTGATTGGCGGTCACTGCGATCTCTGCGGGTGCAGAATGGGGTGTTGGCAGATTACGCCATCCGGGCCACACCCAGGGACGATCACCTAGGGGTCAGACGGATGGCGGCGGCGGTATCGGTGGCGGTATCGATGTGAATGACATCGCCACAATAAAGGAACGCGCGCGAGGCCAGTGGCCCGGTATTCTGATTTCCCTGGGGGCAAGTCAGACTTGTCTATCTGGAAAGCATGGTCCTTGCCCTTGGTGTGGAGGAAATGACCGTTTCCGGTTCGACAATCGGAACATGACCGGTTCGTTCATCTGCTCGCAGTGTGGGTCCGGTGATGGAATGTCGTTCGCATCCAGGCTGATGGGGATGACCCATTCATCAGACCTTCCGCGAGTGGCGGACCGGGTGGCGCAGATGATCGGGATGGAAACAACCGAAGACCGGCGTTATGCCGGATTTTTACGAGAGTACAGGCGCACGGGGAATGCCACGGAGGCTTATCGGTTGGTATTCAACTGCTCCGGTTTAACGAATGAGATTGTCCACGACAGGGCGCGTAGGTTGGCAAAGAAATTTCCAACCGGCGCTCCAACCGGCGCAACCGGCGCTCCAACCGGCGCACAACCGGCGCAACCGGCGCAACCAACCGGCGCAACCGGCGCTCCAACCGGCGCAACCGGCGCTCCAACCGGCGCACAACCGGCGCA
>JADGBU010000036.1:19334-24697 GCA_015231295.1 Magnetococcales bacterium
ACCGGCGCAGGAAACGCACAACCAAGAATATGCCTTAAAGATTTGGGGCGATTCTGTCTCCGGTTCAGAAAAGGTCAAGGAGTACCTCTCTAGACGTGGTCTACTATCCGTCGAGGCCCTGCGCTATCACCAGGCAAAGAACATGATGGTGGCCCTGGTGGTCAATGGATCCGGACAGCCGACAGGTGGCATCCACCGCACATCTTTAGACCCGGCCACCCCCAAAGACCAAAAGAAAAAAATGCTCGGTCCTGTCAAGGGAGGTTCCGTGCGTCTGGGAGATCATCTTGCCTCAAACAGCAAAATAGCCATCGGCGAAGGGATCGAGACCTGTCTGGCATTCCAGCAGGCCACCGGCATTCCCACCTGGGCAGCCATGACGGAAGGCGGATTGCGCGGTGTCGAGATGCCAGACTCGAAACCGCAGACTGTCTATATCTTGGCCGACATCGATGAAGAAAAGATGGTCCAGGGCAAGATGCGGCGCGTGGGCCAAGAGGCCGCCCGCAAGGCCGCACAGCTTTTCATGGAGATAGGAATCCAGACCTTCATCGTCTGGCCGGGCGATCAGGAAGGATCCAAGATCGACTTCAACGATTTGCTGATGGCGGATGCGACAGGGGGGTCAATACGCACAGCTTTGGCACGGGCGGAGCCGGTCAGTCCTGACCAGCCACCTCCATTGGATGAGGATTGGGATGCCCTGCTCATCCGGTCACGAGATGGCATCGTCCCGAATGTTGCCAACGTTCTGACCGTTTTTCGTGTCTCGGCAGAATGGAGAAACGTGTTTGGATACAACGAGTTTGCCGGGCGTGTAGAGATACTATCCGCCCCACCATGGCACAACGACGCATGGGAGCAACAGCCTGTGCAGGACGTGCATCTCATCCTGACCGCAGAATGGATGCAGCATAGGAAGATCAATGTTTCCCCCAATGTCTGCAAAGACGGGATTGAGGCTATCTCCAAAGCGATCCCCTTTCACCCGGTGCGAGACTTCCTGTCAGGTCTCCGGTGGGATGGCATCCGCCGGATCCACATGTGGCTGCATGATTTTGTCGGGGCTGACGACACAGACTATACCAGGGCCGTCGGAAAAAAATGGCTCATCGGGGCGGTGGCCAGGGCATTCAAGCCGGGCTGCAAAATGGACACGGTATTGATCCTGGAAGGGGATCAAGGAATAGGAAAATCTACAGTATTCAAAATCTTGGCTGGTGAAGAGTGGTTCGTTGACCACATTCCAGACCTCGGGAACAAGGACGCGGCAATCCAGCTCCAAGGGGTCTGGATCGTCGAACACGCCGAACTGGACACCCTGAGCCGTGGTGAAATAGGCCAAGTCAAAAAATTCATCAGCACATCTTCTGACCGCTTCCGCTCCCCATTCGGGAAGGTCTCCACCGACCACCCACGTGGATGCGTTTTCGCAGGCAGCGTCAATCCAGGTGGAAACGGTTACCTCAAAGACGCAACCGGTGGCCGACGCTTCTGGCCAGTGGCATGCGGGAGCATCGATAAAAAAGGTTTGGGGTATGCCAGGGAGCAACTGCTTGCGGAAGCGGTGGTGGCCTTCCATTCCGGCGAGCCGTGGTGGCTGTCGGATGAGGAGGAAGTGCTGGCAGGCGTCGAGCAGGCAGAAAGACTGGAGCGTGACGAGTGGACCACGCTAATTGAAGGGTATCTACATGAAAAACAATATGATTTCGTAACAATTACACAAATTATGTCCGGATGCCTGAATATTGATAAAGAAAAATGGACACAGACTGATCAAAATCGTGTAGTAAAATCCCTTAAAGTGTTGGGATGGGAAAGATATAGAAAAAGGTTGTTAGGACTTTTAATATGGGGATACCGTCGTGTCGATATTGTTGGGTAAGGGTGTTCCCACTCTATACCCATTTGTTCCCACTCTGCAATCTTAGAGTGGGAACAGCTAAGTGATTGTTTTTTATATTTTAAATGCCACAGGTTCCCAGTGTTCCCAGTGTTCCCACTTACTTTCCAAAACTCTGTGGCCGGGAAGAAAATATTTAGGACTCCTCACGCGCATTAAACGCACGCACGTATAGGGAGTTAGGAAACAAGTGGGAACACTGGGAACACTGGGAACCTGTGGCATTAATAACTTAAAAAACAGTATGTTGGCTGTTCCCACTCTGTAACCTGAGAGTGGGAACAACCCCCAAAGAGTGGGAACAGCACCTGGAACCAGGAATTTGGAATATGAGCCTGACGGAAGGATGCATCGAATCGGATCCAGGAGGACGCCCACTGACCGACGATGAGCAGGCCGACATGGCCAAGACCTTTCACCAACTCCGGGAAAGGCATGGTCGCGAATTGGCCGCGTTTGGGTGGGATCGGAAATCGGTGTTCGGCGGGCTGGATCCATTGGCGGCCAAGGTGATGGACGACGTGCCCGGGATGATCGCCCTGCTGCGGTCAGGAGGTCGGATCGTCGAAATCCGGAGAGACCGGATCGTAGTCGAGGATCGGTTCAGGTGGCCAATGGCGTGGATGAAATATGGCGGATTCGTCGCTGGCGATTCCCTTCAACAACTCGAAAATATGGAGAAAAAACATGGCTGAACAACGCAAACCTTTGGTCAAGTTGACCGGGATGTACGAAAACGTTTCCAAAAATTCCGGGGAAACCTATTTCGCCGGGTATCTCGGCAACTCGAAAATCATGCTTTTCCGGGACAAAAACGCCGAACCCGGCAAACCGGGGTGGAGCCTGTGCGTTCAGGAAAAGGATCCAAGACCGGATCAGGGGCAAAGCGGTGGCGGATATGGCTCGCAGGGGCAGTCTCAGCCGCAGGGCTACGGTCAACCCCAGACTCCCCCACCTCCGATGCAGCCTCCGCATAGTCAGCACGATGATGATATCCCATTCTGACTTACAGGAATGGCCTGTGTTGCGTTCTGATCAGAAAAGAATACAGGGATGGCCTTAACAATTAAACCGCCTAGAAACAGCCTTACAACGCAAGGAAACGGCATATGGATTACGAGGTTTTGCAGATTATTCCCGCATCCGGCCCATGGGTCGAACGGTTCCGTGGTGATCAACGGTGGAATGGTGACCGTTTTGTAACCATGAAAAAAAGCAAAAAAATCACCAGAAAGCAAAAATATAAATTGTCAAACACTCACGTCCAATACGACAACAGCGTGGTCTGTTTCGCACTGGTTCGATGGGCTGAAACCGGGAAAAAGACCGTGGAACCGATGACATTCGATATCGGATCCATGGATATCGCCGTTTCGAGCCATCTTGACGGATTTGCAGGTGTTTTTTTGAAAAATCATCACTCCATGAATCGGGTGTCTCTGGCTAAATGTCAATGTCGCGAATGCCTGAAAGTGGGGAAAAAATGAACATCGATGCCATCATTACCGGTGAGATCTTGTTGAAGTGTGATGATTTGTCGATTAACAAAATAATCCAAAATATCACACAAGATAATACCTTTACGAATCCAGAATACACCGATGCAATCAAGACTGGTCGGTCTGTCTACGGGATCAAAAAAACGCTGGTGACCTACAAATTCACCCCCGAAGGCATGGTCATTCCGAGGGGATACGGGAGGCGACTGCATGATCTGGCGGTAGCAGTAGGCAGTCCAATCACCTGGACAGATCATCGGGTGACGGCTGTGACCGAATATCTGAATCGGCTGATCGGTGTGGATCTGAGGAGCTATCAACACCGCATCATCCATGCCACCCGGGAGCGGCCCCAGGGAGTGATCGTATCGCCCACCGGTTCAGGCAAGACCATCACCGCCTTGGAATTGATCCGGATGCGATCACAGTTGGCGGTGATCCTGGTCCACTCCCAATCCCTGGCGGATCAATGGCGCAAGGTGATCCTGGAAAAAATGGGGATTCAGGCTGGGATGATCGGTGGAGGCGATTGGACCGTGGGCCGGGAGATCACTGTGGCCATGATGCAAACCTTGACCGCTCGACCGGAGCAGGCACGGCAATTCGCATCATCGGTCGGCATGGTGATCGTGGATGAGTGCCATCACGCCCCGGCTGGAACTTTCGCCGAGGTGATCGGCATGTTCCCGGCGCGGTACAGATACGGCTTCACCGCCACACCCAAACGCGGGGACGGCCTGGAGCAGATCGTTTACCGCCTGCTTGGTGACGTGGTGGCCAATGTCTCTCCCGATGAGGTGCAGGACATGGGGGGGATCGTCCAGGCGGTGGTGGAAACCTACGATACTGGATGTCATTTTGACGGGATCGACCCGCAGGATAAAAGAGCCTGGAGCAAATTGGTGGAGGCTCTGGTGATGGACCGCCGTCGAAATCAGCTCATTGCCGGATTGGCAAAATCGATGGGTATGCGTCAGACGCTGGTCCTCACCGACAGGGTCGAGCATGCGGAGACCTTGGCGACGATGATCCATGGCGCGCTGTTGATCCACGGCAAACTCCCAGCCAAAGAGCGGACGCTGCGGATGGGCATGATGACCTCAGCGCGGGTGGTGGTGGGGACCAAGGGGCTTTTGGGAGAGGGCTTGGATTGCTCGGTGTGGTCGGCGCTGATCATGGCATCTCCGATCTCGGGAGCCACTCCCCTGCTCCAGGCTGTGGGACGGGTGATCCGACCCGCTCCAGGGAAAACCAATGGAGTGGTTATCGATCTGGTGGACGGGCATCCCTACACTTTGGGGATGTTCCGGAAAAGGGCATCCGTCTACCGGCAAAGACAATGGCCGATCCGGAAGGTGGCCGCATGACTACCACTCTTGCCCTTGATCTGGGCACCAAGACCGGGTGGGCGGTCGGATCCAAAAATTCTGGGGTCACCGCCAGTGGCACGCAAAATTTCACTCCACGTCGATTCGATGGGGGTGGAATGCGTTTTTTGCGATTTCGACGCTGGCTTGATGAAATTAATGAAAGCGTTGATGTCGGAGAGATCAGCTTCGAGGAGGTCCGGCGTCACCAGGGGGTGGACGCGGCTCACGCCTACGGAGGATTCCTCGCCCACCTCACCGCCTGGGCGGAAGAGCGCAAAATCCCATACCAGGGTGTGCCGGTCGGCACTATCAAATCGCACGCCACCGGCAAGGGAAACGCCGGGAAATCGCAGATGATCGCGGCTATGGTGGCCAAGGGGCATCACCCAGGCGACGACAACGAAGCTGACGCCCTGGCGATTTTGTATTGGGCTATGGATCAGTCCGGGGGCTGATGTGAAAAAAATCGACGGGAAAATAGTCGGCTTCGAGGTGGTGAAACCAGTAGACCAGGTGGTGTCCTCTGGTCCAGTTCTCCCCCACCCCATCGATTTCAGGCGCCCGGATGAACTGGACGGCAGCACCTACAAG
>JADGBU010000319.1 GCA_015231295.1 Magnetococcales bacterium
CAACAGCCGCATGAACGATCCCCTCAAACAGTGGAAGCTCTCCCCGGTGGACAAGGAATCCCAGGACAAGTGGGAAGACTACACCAAAGCCAAGGAGGATATGTTCTTCTACTCCTCCACCCCCGAGTGCCCCTGGACCATCATCAAATCCGATGACAAAAAGCGGGCGCGTATCAACGGGATCAAATATATCCTGAGCCAGCTCCCCTACAAGGGAAAGAACAAGGAGATCCTCGATTACGACAAGCGCGTGGTCCGTACCGTCGCCGAGGAGATCGGCATCGATTGATGCCCCGTGATCCCGGCGTGCCATTTCAGGATGGCGGTCGGTGATTGTTGGTGAACGAGGTTGCCGGTCCGCAAGAGGTCGGCAACCTCGTTTTGTTCCTTCCGGCACACTCCCGAGAATTGTTCCACCGATCGTGAAACCTCAGAAGGAAGATCTTAAGCACATGACACACTCCCCCCTGCATCTGGTTCGATCCATCCTCGACGCGGGCCGCTATGAGGCCGACAAGTCTGATCAGACCTCAACGCTCATGAAGCCCCTGGTCACGGTCTCCCGCTATTACGGGGCCGCCGGATCGAATGCCTCGCGGTTGCTGGCCGAACGGCTCGGCGTTCAGCTCTACGACAAGGAGCTGCTCAATGCCATCGTCAACCAGACCAAGGAGGACAAGCAGCTCCTCGCCAGCCTGGATGAGCGGGTCAGCGGTTTGGTGGATGACATTTTGCACTCATTCTTTTCCAAGAAGAGCATTACCTCCGAGGCCTATTTCCGTTATATGGCCAAGGTGATCCTCGGCATCGCCCCCATCGGCGGCGTGATCGTCGGACGGGCGGCCCATCTGCTGCTGCCGCGCAAGACGACCTTCCGCGTGCGCCTGGAAGGCTCCCTGGAAATGTGTGCCAAACGGATCGCCAAACAGAAGGATATTAAATACGAAAAGGCGGTGAAACTGGTCGAAGAGTCCAACAAGGAGCGGGACAAATTCGAACGGCAGGTGGCCAAGCGGTTCCCCCGGGCGGAGCAGGGGTTCGATCTGATCCTCAACACCGATCGCTTCTCTCCGGAACAGACCGTTCCGGTGATCGTCGCCGCCATGGCCGAAGCAGGCTTTCAGGTTCCTGCGGCCCAGATGTGACCATGCTCCGCGAACGGCCCCATGCCTTCTCCCCTCCGGTCCGGCAGTAACGGCCTCCCGGCCTTTCGATCCCCCGTTCCGTCGGGAGGATCCCGTTTCCCGTGGTGGTCCGGCACCTGGCCTCTGGGGGTCGCTTATCTGCTGGGCTGCGTGGTGACGATCACCGGATTCATGATGGCGTCGGAACTGCATCACTCCCCCCTCGAAGGGGGAGTGATCCTTGTTCTGGCTTTGATTTTTTTGTTGCTCTCCTACCGCTTGTTGATCCGACCGCGCCAGTTGGAGCGGGAACGTCACGCCGAACGACTCCTCGAACTCAATCGATATACCCACGCGCTCCTCGACTCCATGATCAACGGAATGGTGGTGCTCGACCCCCAGGGCCGGGTGCTCACCATGAATCGGGCGCTGTGGTCGCTGACCGGACACGCGCCGGATGAGTGTGTCGGTTGTCATATCGACTCTCTGTTCGACGAAACCGCCAGAGAGGCGATGCGTGCCGTGCGGGATGGCGTGCTCCCCGGCGCGGAGGTGCCGCTGCTGACCAAAGATCAACGCCGTATTCCGGTTCGGATCACCGCCTCCCGGTTGCTGGAACAGAATGCCTGCGCCCACGAACTGGTTCTGGTCATTCAGGATCTTACCGAACGGCGTGCGGTGGAGGCCAGTCTGTTGCGCTATCAGGATCATCTGCACGAGATGGTCGCCGAGCGCACCGCCCGACTCGAAGAGGCCATGGTGGCCGCCAATGCCGCCAATCAGGCCAAAAATGAATTTCTGGCCAACATGAGCCACGAAATCCGCAGTCCCATGACCGCCATCATCGGCATGACCGATCTGGTGCTCACCACCCGCCTGACCCCCGAGCAGCGCGACAAGCTGACCATCGTGCAGAATGCCTCGAACAATCTGCTTACCCTCATCAACGGCATTCTCGATCTGGCCAAGATCGAGGCGGGTCAACTGCTGCTGGAAAAAATTTCGTTCGATCCCCGCGCCATCGTCGAGAATGTCTGTGATCTGGTGGCGGTCAAGGCCCATGAGAAGGATCTGGAACTGTTCTGCTACATCGCTCCGGAGTTGCCGGAACGGGTCATCGGAGATCCCAATCGCCTGAGTCAGATTTTGATCAACCTGATCGCCAATGCCATCAAGTTCACCGAAGAGGGCGAGGTGACGGTGCTGGTGCAACGGGCTGATTTTCTCACGGCTTCCGGCGAGGTGGAAAATCGGGAGCGGGGAGAGGTGGGGGTGATGTTTTCGGTGGCCGATACCGGCATCGGCATCCCGGATGACCGGCAGGAGAAGATTTTCGAACGCTTCACCCAGGCGGATGGCTCGATTACCCGGAAATTCGGTGGCACGGGACTGGGCTTGACCATCAGCAAGGTGCTGGCGGAGTTGATGGGCGGGTCGGTCCGCGTGGAAAGCGAAATCGGCGAAGGGAGTATTTTTCATGTCATGTTGCGGTTTGGCCTGCCTCGTCGCCCGTCG
>JADGBU010000320.1 GCA_015231295.1 Magnetococcales bacterium
GAACACCCTCAACGGACCCTTCGATTTTCTCGATCCCCGTTATCCGGCTCCGCAGCACATCTGCGAATTCACCCACGATCTCCTGCAACGCGGTGCCCTGACCCTGGACAAAGAGGCCAACGATCCGTATCGTGTCACCTTCCATGATTCGTGCAATGTGGCCAGAGCCACGCGGATGGGCCCCAAGGCCGGAGGACAGTTCGAAATCCCCAGGGATCTGATCCGGGCCAGCTGCAACCATTTCGTGGATATGGATGAAGATACCATCCATGAAAAAACCTTCTGCTGCGGCGGCGGCGGCGGATTGCTGACCGATGAGTTGATGGATCTGCGCATTCGCGGTGCGTTGCCTCGGGTCACGGCCTTGAAACGGGTCATGGAATCCGACAAGGTAAATTTTATGGCGTTGATCTGCGCCATCTGCAAGGCGCAATTCTCCAAAATCCTGCCCATGTATGGCATTCCCATGGATATGGTGGGCGGTGTACACCAATTGGTGAGCAATGCGATTCAGTTGGGTGCCAAAAAAGGCGTTGTCTGATCGATCCCAACCGCCGCGTTGACGCCGGTCGAAAAAACAAGAGGAACCCTGGGAGATGCTTTCCCCAGGGTTTCTCTTGTTTTCAATACTCACCTTCTCCTCTGGAAAGTCCCCCCTCATGAGCCGAAACGATGGACGCCAGCCCGACGAAATGCGGACTGTCACGATTACCCGCCCCTTCAACCACCGGGCCGAAGGATCCTGCCTGATCAACTTCGGACAAACACGAGTCATCTGTACCGCCTCCGTGGAAGAACAACAACCCCGCTGGATGAAAAATCAAAATCGCGGCTGGGTCACGGCGGAATACGGCATGATCCCCCGCGCCACCCATGATCGCACCACCCGTGAGGCCAGTCAGGGCCGTCAGGGAGGCCGCACCCTGGAAATCCAACGCCTGATCGGTCGCTCCCTCCGGGCCGTCACCGATCTGACCAAACTGGGCAAACGAACCATCTGGGTGGATTGCGATGTGGTCCAGGCCGATGGCGGCACCCGTACCGCCTCGATCACCGGCGGATTCATCGCCTTCATGGATGCCTGCCGCTGGCTGGAAAAACAAGGCATGATCAAATCCCTGCCCATCACCGATTTCGTGGGTGCGGTCAGTTGCGGCATGGTCAAGGGGGTGCCGCTGCTGGACCTCAACTACAAGGAAGATTTTGAGTGCGAAACCGATATGAACTTCGTCATGACCGGTAGCGGCAAATTTATCGAGATTCAAGGCACCGCCGAAACCGCTCCCTTCACCTTGACCGATTTCAACGGCATGGCCGCACTGGCCAACAAGGGCATCAGCGAACTGATCGCCCTGCAACGCAAAACCTTTCTGGGAGAATTGACGGCATCGTGACCGCCCAGGTCGAAACGGCTCTCTCCTGCTACGTTCACATACCGTTTTGCGTGCGCAAGTGTCCCTATTGCGACTTCTACTCTCTGCCGGGCTTTCCGGTGGCAGAGTCGGCCTATGTGACCCGGTTGATCGCAGAGTTGCGTCATCGACGACAGGAGTCGCTCCATGACCATCGCCCGTTGCGCTCGATTTTTTTCGGCGGCGGCACCCCATCGGTGCTGCACGCCGACTCGATCGCCGCCATTCTGAAGGCTCTGCAAGAAGACTGGCCCCTGGAGCCCGATTGCGAAATCACCCTCGAAGCCAATCCCGAATCCTGCCATCCGGATAAAATCGCCGGATGGCGGATGGCGGGGGTCAATCGGGTCAGTCTGGGGATTCAGGCGTTGGACGACGCCCGATTGCGGCAGTTGGGCCGTCCCCACGATCGAACCGCCGCGCTCGGGGCTCTCGACGCCCTGCAACGGGCAGGAATCCCCCGCATCAACGTCGATCTGATCCACGGCACCCCCGATCACACCCTGGAGGCGTGGCGTCAGGAGTTGGAAACGATCCTGCGGTGGCAGGTGGGACATCTCTCCTGTTACGCCCTGACCGTGGAGCCGGAAACCCCTTTTCACCGTCTGGCCGAACAGGGCCGTTTATGCTTGCCCGATGAAGGGCAGGCTTTGGAACTCTTTCGGTTCACCCGCGATTTTTTGACGGAGCGGGGTTATCGGGGATATGAGATCAGCAACTTCGCCCGACCGGGAGAGGCGTGTCGTCACAATCTCAACTACTGGGAGTTTGGCGATTATCTGGGGATCGGGGCCGGAGCCCACGGCAAGTGGAGCGATCCTGTGGATCAGAGCACCTGGCGCAGTGCGAATCCGGCGGATATCGCATTCTATATGGGTCAACCCTTCGCGGCGTTGCGGGAGATTTCACGCGGCGAGGCGGGCCTGGAATGTTTGATGATGGGCTTGCGGTTGCAACAGGGGATGAGTCTGACCCGTTTTGCTCAGGTTGCGGGGGAGGCGTTCGAGGTCTCCCGGAAGGAGAGGCTGGAACGGTTGACGGGCAGTGGATATCTTGAGATCGACGAGGCGCGGAATCGGGT
Source organism: Magnetococcales bacterium (assembly GCA_015231295.1). Classification (GTDB taxonomy): domain Bacteria; phylum Pseudomonadota; class Magnetococcia; order Magnetococcales; family Magnetaquicoccaceae; genus Magnetaquiglobus. Next base: position 2,494 of record JADGBU010000320.1, read on the forward strand.
GCGGGTGACGGCGGAAGGCATTCAATGGTTGGATGAAATTCTGGAACAATTATAAAGGATTCCTTCACTTTCAGGGGTCCAGGGGGATTATCCCCCTGGTGGGATCCAAGGGCGAAGCCCTTGG
>JADGBU010000037.1 GCA_015231295.1 Magnetococcales bacterium
GTTACGTGAACAGAATCACACCTGTGGCCGTGACTGCGCGGCGATGCAGCAGATCAACCGGCTCCATAGTGCATGATGATCAATATTTCTTTTGACCAGAAATCTTTTGATCGGATGATGGGTGATATGGCAAAGCAGGTCCGGTTCGCCGCATCCATGGCTTTGACCAACACGGCCAAAGACGCTCAGGATGAGGTCAGGAAGCAATTGTCGAAACGTTTCACAATCCGAACTCCATGGGTAAGCAAGGGGGTACAGGTGCGGGCTGCGACCAAAGAGAATTTGGAAGCGGTTGTGGTGGTCAAAGACCAATTTATGGTGATGCAGGAGACAGGCGGCGAAAAGACCTCCCCATTCGGAGATTCCCTGGGTGTCCCGGTAGGTGCCCGGTCAACGCCTACATCAGTGACCCGGCCAGGCAGTTTTCCAGGTGCTATGCTGAAACGAAAAGGATATTTCATTGCACCGATCAGCACCGGGTCACATATCAAAGGCGTCTGGCGGCGCACCGGCAGAGGGCTGAGGGAGCAGATGAAACTGATGTACATTTTTTCTCATCAGGTCCGTCTTAACCAAAGATTCAAATTTCATGAAACGGTACTTCTGGTGGCGGCTTCAAGATTTTCTGAAAATTTTATACAATCTTTAAAAAGTGCAATAAAAAAATAATATTAACATTCTTTGGCGGGCATAATGGGAATATCAATTCGCGCATATGCCCGTCTTCGTGGGGTGACTGAGGGAGCGGTACGAAAGGCGATCAAGACCGGAAGGATATCAATTGAACCTGATAGAACAATAGACTCCGACAAAGCAGATTGTGAATGGGATAATAATACCAATCAATTATATAATGAAAAATATAAGGAAAACATTGGCGTATCATCAAACAATGCCAAACAAAACAGTTCTGATTATTCTACTTCTGAATCAATCAATAAATCTCATGTACGCGATATTGGTACAAGTGAGAATAATATTCCAAGCTACCAGATAAGCAGGGCTGTCAGGGAGGCTTATCTTGCAAAAAAAGCTCGCCTTGATTATGAGGTGAGAGCTGGTAAACTTTTAAGTTCTGACGAAGTTGCAAAATCAGCTTTTAATATTGCAAGAATTGTACGCGATAAAATTTTAAACATACCAAGAAGATATCCAAGCCTGTTATTATCTTCTGAAATATTGTTATCAGAAGATGATTGTAAGAAGGTAGAACAAATCTTACATAAAGAGTTGCTCATAGTGATTAATGATTTGTGTGATTACACCCCTACAAATATTCGATCAACATAATCAGCTAATTGTTTATCAGTAAGTTCTACATTTTTTGTTTCAGGCTGTCTTCCAAAGTCAAGAATCTTTTCTTCTGTTACAAAAGTTCTAACAAAATCATGATTCTTTGGCACTTTGGTAAACACTTCATCAATTATGCCTTGCATGAATTGGCATAAATCTTTATCGTCTGATATTTCAAAGTTTTCCATTCTTGGATTCTGAGTTAAATTCATAGATGTTCTTATTACAAGATTGTATTTGTCATTTTTTATAATAACAAATTTTGCGTGATTTCTAAATGATCTCACACATTCTTGTCCGAATACCTTGACAAGTTGTTCACAAAATTCAGGCTTCCTTGTTTTGAATGAAGGATCGATCATTATCCTGAATTTTGATATATTCCCATTTGTAAGCAAATCAAATGATCTTTTTATTGATCCTTCTGCTGAAGTCCATGTTGACACATCTACTTGAGCTTGCCCTGTAACTTCAAGGCAAGCCTCAATTAAATCAATTAATGAAAATTGACCTTTAGTTAGCCCGAATATTTCGCATCCTTTTTTTATTGATTCCTTGATATAGTTGAGATCGGTAACGTCAAGTTTTACTAATACTCTCTCTCTCTTTGTTTGGGTGAAAATAGTATTCTGTTGTATTCTTCTTGGCATCTTGTATTCTCCCTTTATGTTGATTTTGATAGATTATAATTGAAAATCAGATAAAAATCAAACATTAAATTTAAAATGAATGCATATGAAAGAAATTTCTTTATCGGGTTCCGCGCTGATACAATATTAACTGTGTCCGAATGGGCTGATCAAAATAGATTTCTTTCTTCAATTGCCTCTGGGGAACCTGGTCCTTGGCGCACCAGTCGTACTCCATATCTTCGAGAGATCATGGATTGTCTATCCACTTCATCTCCTGTGGAGCGCATCGTATTTATGAAGGGTGCGCAGATCGGTGGGACCGAGGCAATTTTAAATTGGCTTGGATATATTATTGCGCATACTCCTGGTCCGTTACTTATGGTTATGCCAACAGTGGATATTGCCAAGAAGACCTCCAAGCAGCGCATTGATCCCTTAATTGAATCAAGTCCAATACTGCGTGGACTTGTTAATGATCCACGCTCAAGAGACAGCGGTAATACAGTGCTAGTAAAAGAATTCTCCGGAGGAATGTTGATGATAACCGGTGCGAACAGTGCTGCTGGATTGCGATCCATGCCGATTCGTTATCTTGGATTGGATGAAGTTGACGCTTACCCTGGGGATGTTGATAACGAAGGTGATCCTGTTTCCTTGGCGGTGCAACGGACGGCTACATTTTCGAACCGTAAAATTGTGATGGTATCCACTCCGACCATTAAGGGATTTTCGCGCATCGAGACAGCTTATGCTGAAAGCGATCAGCGTCGATATTGGGTTCCTTGTCCTGAATGCAAAGAATTCCAGATTTTGGTTTGGGCGCAAATTCGTTGGCCAGATGGGCAACGAGACCAAGCTTTTTATGAATGTATTTATTGCAATAAGCATATATCACATTCACGTAAACAATGGATGCTTGAAAATGGCGAATGGCGTGCGGAGAATCCATCGTCCAAGAAAGTTGCAGGGTTTCACCTTTCATCGCTTTACAGTCCAGTAGGGTGGTTGTCGTGGGGTGACATTGCTATTGAGCATGGTCTTGCCTGCAAGGATGTTTCAAGGCTTAAGACATGGGTAAACACCAAGCTCGGTGAAACATGGGAAGAGACAGCCGAGAAGTTGGACAAAGACGGTCTGATGGATCGACGTGAGCCATTTGGCATGTCAATCCCTCCAGGGGTGGTCTTGCTGACTGCTGGGGTGGACGTGCAGGACGATCGGCTGGAAATGGAAATCGTCGGATGGGGCCGGGATGAGGAATCCTGGTCAATCGATTACCGGGTGATCTATGGGGATCCGTCTGCTCCCGATGTCTGGCGCGATCTTGACGCCTTGCTTCGGCGGCCATTCCCCCACTCCCGTCAAACTCCAGATCTGTCTATCCGGGCAGTGGCCATTGACACTGGTGGGCACCACACGCTCAAAGCCTACGATTTTTGCCGGACGCGTCAGGATCGGAGAGTATGGGGGATCAAGGGGCGCGGTGGGCAGGGGGTGAAGCTGTGGCCAGCAAGACCGAATCGAAACAACAAGGGCCGGATCCCTCTGTTCACCATCGGCGTGGACGCAGCCAAAGAGGCGATCTATGCCAGATTGCGCATCACATCTCCAGGTCCAGGGTATTGTCATTTCCCGCATGACCGGGACGCTGAGTGGTTCCGGCAATTGACTGCGGAATCTGTCAGCACCCGATACGTCCGTGGTCGCCAGACCAGAGAGTGGGTAAAAAAAGACGGGGATCGTAACGAGGCACTCGACTGTCGTGTTTACGCCATCGCTGCCTTGCATGGTTTGATATCCATGGGCTTGCAGATCAATCGGGAGGCCGGGCAAATGGAGCAACTCCCGCTAAAGAGTGAAACCGAAGACAAGCCATTGATGAGAAAGCCACCACAACGCCAAAGGATGGTAATCCAATCCCCATGGATGAATTGACATGACAACATTATCTGATCTGCAAATCAGACGCGACAGCTTGATCAAGCAAATGGCGTCGCTCCAAAAGCGTGTCACCCACGGAGACAAGAGCGTGGAATTCGATTTGACCCAGGCCAGCACCGCATTGTCGATGCTGGATCGTGAGATTTCCCGTGCCAGTGAAGCCCGTGTGGCACGGCACATTCGGGTGCGCAGCGGCAAGGACTTATGATGAATATTTTGCGATCCTTTTCCAAGCTGGCTGGTAGTCTTTTCCCCAAGTTCAAGGCGTCTTCCGGTTACGAAGCGGCCAGTACGGGACGAAGGTTGGGAGCGTGGACCCCGACTCAAGACAGCGTCAATGCGCTGCTGTTTCGGGATGCAAATGTCATGCTTCCGCGTGCCCGTGATCTGGTCCGGCGCAACGCCTGGGCGTTCAATGGGGTGGATTCTCTTGTGACCAATCTGGTCGGCAAAGGGATCAAGCCCCGTTCCACCCATGATGACGCGGCATTCAAAGCGAGCGTTTACGATCTGTGGAGAGGGTGGATCAATGAAGCTGACGCCCATGGTGTCCTTGGATTTTATGGTCTCCAGGCCCTGGCTGTGCGCGGGATGATCGAAGGCGGTGAGGTTCTGGTGCGGATGCGGGAACGTGACCAACGGGACGGACTTTCTGTCCCGCTGCAACTCCAGGTGCTTGAACCTGAGCATCTCCCGTATTCGATGACCCATGATCTGCCCAGCGGGAACCGTATTCGATCCGGGATAGAGTTCGATCGCATTGGTCGTCGGGTAGCCTATCACCTCTACCGTGAGCATCCGGGTGATCGCGTTTTGGGAAGCGGCCTGGAGACAGTCCGGGTTCCGGCATCGGAGGTGATTCATCTCTTCCGCCCACTGCGTCCCGGCCAAATCCGTGGGGAATCCTGGCTGACTCAGGCCCTGGTGAAACTTCATGAATTGGACCAGTACGACGATGCCGAATTGGCCCGCAAGAAAACGGCGGCCATGCTGGCCGGTTTTATCATTAAACCGTCACCAGACCAGGATATGATTGGTGAGAAGGGAGAGATTCCCGACGACCAAGGGGTGGTGTCTACGAATTGGGCACCGGGGACAATGCAGGTGTTGCTCCCTGGCGAGGATATCAAATTCTCCGAACCGGCTGATGTCGGTGGTCAATACGCGGTTTTCATGCAGGTGCAACTTCGGGCGGTGGCCACCGCTATGGGGGTGACCTATGAGCAACTCACCGGGGATCTGTCCGGGGTGAACTACTCGTCGATCCGCGCCGGGATGGTGGAGTTCCGCCGACGCATGGAGCAATGGCAGACGAGCATCATCATCCATCAGTTTTGCCGCCCGGTGTGGAAACGGTGGATGGATTTGGCGGTTCTGTCCGGGGCGCTTGAGGCTCCCGGCTATACCGGTCGCCGCCTGGAATATCAGGCGGTGAAGTGGATTCCCCAAGGATGGGCCTGGGTCGATCCACAGAAAGAGTTCACCTCCATCATCATGGCGATCCGTGCCGGATTGATGAGTCGGGATGAAGCCGTAGCGTCCTACGGGTACGACGCCGAGGAGATTGATCGTGAGATTGCGGCGTCAAACACACGCTCGGATGAACTTGGTCTGACATTCGATTCAGACCCGAGAAGACGAACCAGAACAGGTGCAGCAGTTCAAACAGAAACCCCGCTCCGGCGGGGTTCTTCATTTCCGGAGGGTTGAGAATGAAAATCTTACCGCATCTCGCGAGTCGTGTGATCGGTGCCCCATTGATGGTGGAACGTGCCCGCATGGAAACCATCCTGTCTGTGATCGGACCGCGTGTCGGTGTGGATGTGTCCGGGGCAATCCCTGGAATGCTGATTCCTGCCACTTCAAAGCCAGAAATTACCGTTCCATATGGAAAAATTGCGGTCGTTCCGATCCATGGAACCCTGGTCAAGCGGGTCGGTCAGGTGGAAGCAGCTTCCGGGCTGATGAGCTATGCCATGATTGAAGAGATGTTCATGGAGGCGGCTACGGATCCGTCGGTTGCTGCCATCATCATGGATATTGACAGCCCCGGTGGAGAGGTGGGTGGCGCTTTTGATCTGGCCTCCACAATCGTCGAGGCGCGCAAAATCAAGCCGGTCTGGGCAGTCGCTGACAATGCTTTTTCTGCGGCCTACCTGCTGGCTTCAGCCGCCGAACGAATCTACCTGCCGCAGACGGCTGGAGTTGGCAGCATCGGGGTCATCGCTGTCCACGTGGACGAATCGGTCCGTGACGCCCAGGAGGGACTAACCTATTCGACCGTATTCGCGGGAGAGCGGAAGAATGACATGTCTTCCCACGCACCGCTTTCCGATTCAGCCCATGCGACTCTCCAGGCCGAAGTGGACCGGATCTATGGGATGTTCACATCCGCTGTGGCCGTCAATCGCGGCATGGATCCCGGAGCGGTGAAGGCCACGGAGGCCGGTATTTTTTTTGGATCCAATGCCGTGGATGTCGGTCTGGCTGATCAAATCGGCACGCTTTCGACCGCATTGGCGGAACTTTACGCAATGACCAATCAACAGGAGCAAAAAATGGAACAACCACCCAAAACAGTCGAACCCGTCAACCATCAACAGCAATTCCAAGCTCAAGCGGCTGGGATTGTCGATCTGTGTGCCCTGGCGAATGCTCCGCACCTGGCCGGAGAGTTCATCGCCAAAGGGATGTCCGAGGGCGAAGTCCGCACCCACCTGCTGTCCATGCGCGCCTCCAGTCCGGAGATCAATTCCCAAATCACCCGTGAGCAGGGATCCAACACCAACAACGAAACCAATCTCGAAACCAACCCGGTGGTCCTGGCCTGCCGGAAACGCGCTGGAGTGTAAAACATGCCGATCTTGACTGAAGGGAATTATCTCGGGGATGCCCTCAAGAGCGAGGCCCCATATCTCATGTCCCGTGAAACCGTCACCGTGTTGGCTGGCAGTGGGGCGGATCGCGAATTGCTGGTCGGTCATGTTCTCGGTCGGCGGACCAAATCCTCGGTCACTGCTGCGGCTGTTGCCGGGAATACCGGTGGCGGGTCTCTGGGAACCGTCACTCTCGGCAGCAAAGCCGAAGTCGGGGTTTATACCGTGGAGTGCCTGACCGCTCCCACGGCGGTGGGCACCGTCACTCCGGCGGCCTACGCCTCCAACACCAGCAGTTCCGGAACCATCGCCAGTGCGGTGGCCGGAGCCAACTGTCAGGTGGGGGTCTACCACGTCCAGATCATCCGCGCCGCGTCCAATGCCGGGACTTTCCAGGTGGTGGCACCGGACGGCACCGTGGTCGGCATCGGCACTGTGGCGGTTGAATTCTCGACCGGTGATCATCTGACGTTCACCGTGACCGACGCCACGGATTTCGTGGTTGGGGATGGTTTCACCATTACCGTGGCCGCCGCGACCTCTGGCGTCGGGGGTACGTGGAAAATCACCATGCCGGGAGGTCTTCGTCTGACCGATGATGCCGTGACCGGGACCGCTTACACCTCCGATCACCTCAATTTCACCCCGACCGACTCCGGGACCAATTTTGCGGTGGGGGACCAGTTCACTGTCACCATCACTGGTGATGACAAAGTGGTGGCCCTGGATCCCACGGCGGTCAATGGCTCCCAGACGGCCATTGGGATTTTGTACGCTGACACCACGGCTCCGGATGGCACCGATGTGGATGGGGTGGCCATCGTTCGTGACGCCATTGTTTCCAGTACGGGTCTGGTCTGGCCATCCGGGGCCACCACCAATCAGAAAAATCTCGCCATCGCGCAGTTGAAAGCGGCTGGCATCATCGTTCGCACGGGAGTGTAATGCTATGAATTCCAATCCGTTCACCGGCAATGCGTTCAGCACCATTGCGCTGACCGCCGCCATCAACCTCTTGCCCAACCGCTATGGTCGGTGTGAGGAGTTGAAAATCTTCCCATCCAAAGGATCCCGATTCCGCACTGTGGCCATCGAGGAACGCAATGGAACGCTGTCCATGCTCCCGACTGCGGCGCTCGGCGCTCCGGGCACTGTCGGAACGCGCGGCAAGCGCACGATGCGCTCGTTCGTCATCCCGCACATCCCCCACGATGACGTGGTGCTTCCCGAGGAAGTTCAGGGTGTCAGGGCGTTCGGCTCGGATATGACGACCTCCTTGGCTGAGGTGATGGCCGAAAAGCTCCAGGCGATGCGCGACAGGCATGCCATCACCCTGGAGCATCTGCGCATGGGAGCCTTGCGCGGGGAAGTGCTGGATGCCGATGGATCCACCCTCTACAATTTTTATGACGAGTTCGGTGTGACCGCCAAAGAGATCAACTTCGAGCTGGATGACGGCACGACGGATGTCCGCGCCAAGGTGATCGGACTCAAACGCCACATCGAGGACAATCTGCTCGGGGAGTTCATGACCGGCATTCAATGTCTGGTGTCCGGGGAATTCTTCGACGCCTTGACCAGCCACGCCAATGTGATTCGGGATTGGGAGCGGTGGCAGAACGGTGAGGCGCTGCGGAGCGATCAGCGCTCCGGTTTCACCTATGCCGGTGTGACCTTCGAGGAGTACCGTGGCCAAGCGACCGACCAGGATGGCACCGTGCGCCGGTTCATCGGCGAGGCCGAAGGGCATGCGTTCCCGGTCGGTACCGGATCCACCTTCGCCACCCTTTTCGCGCCGGCGGATTTCAACGAGACCGCCAACACCATGGGCCTGCCGCTGTATGTCAAGCAGGAGCCACGTAAATTCGACCGTGGCACCGACTTGCACAGCCAGTCCAATCCGCTCCCGATCTGTTTCCGGCCTGGGGTGCTGGTCAAAGTGAAAGCGGAGTAAGCCAAAATGTTCAACGCCAAAGATGTGTCCCGCAGGAACTTCCCGGTGGCCATGGATGGCGGGCTATTTCTGACAACCCGTGTCGAAACCCTGGAAAATAATGGCGTTCAGACCATCTATCAGGGGTTTGCCTATCCAGGGAGCCAGGAAGAGGATGCCGTGTGGATGATTACCCAGACGGTGGTTGATGGTGGGAGCGTCACCACCCTGTTTGCTGACGGATCTGCCAAATTCGATCAAGTTTGGGACGACCGCGTGACTTTGGAGTACGCATGAGCATTGATTTCGGTTTTCTCATCGATGCGTGTCTGGAGCATTTCGGCACCTCAATGATCTACACGCGGTCTGGACCTGGAGGGGTTCCGACCGCTGTATCCGGGATCCTGACAGACACCCGGAAAGAGGCATCGTTGATGGGGGCAGGATTCAGCGGATTTGATGCTGTAATCCCGAACACCCGCATTGAGATGCGGTCTGATGCGTTGGGGTTCACCCCCGCCGAGGGGGATTTGATCACTGTGGATGGGACGAATTACAGGGTCAGAAGCGCTTTTGACGATGGATTTGGATCAATCATCATTGTCGTGGATCTTCAACATGGATGATTATTTTGAAGTTGGGGCCATGATCGTTTCTCGACTCTCCGAGCAGATTACCGATGTGTCTGTTTATCATTTATGGAGACAGCATGAGATCAATGAGGCGACGGATCCGATCCCATCGCTCAAAGTGGAGTTGGAGGCGGATGTCCCTGGGGATGTGGCCAATAATGGCAAAACTCACAAAGTTGAACAGCGGTGGGTCGTGATCCTGGTGGCAAAGGATGACACGGTTGGTCCTCTGGTCTCCCGTGTCATCCGGGCGCTTTCCGGGTGGCGACCACCCGGCACACTCGCGCCGCTGAAGCGAGTGGCTTCATCTCATACCCCTGACTGGTCTCCAGCAGGGGTTTTTTATTTCCCGGTGGCTTTCTCCACCGGGTTCGTTTTCACGGTTGAATGACGGAGGAATCCATGCCTGTTCAGGAAAGTTTTATCGGTGAGGGGATTGTCTATCTCGGTCTGGTGTCTGGAGGACTGATCCGCGATGTCGGGCAGGTGTCCGGGATCAAGTTGTCGATCAGCTCCGACGAAAAGAAGCTCCAGAATTATCGTGGGGGTGGCGGTACGGCTGACACAGCGTCACGAATCAAAGAGGTGGTGGCCGAGTTCGAGTTCCGCTCCTTTTCCCCTGAGAATCTGGCCATCGCCTTGCGCGGTGAGGTGTCGGATCTGGCGTCCGGCTCGGTGAGTGATCAGGGTCACACCGCGTTTGCCGGGGGGTTTGTCCCCTTGACCGGGGTTGGCCCGACCACCGTGACTGTGACCGTGGACCCTTCCGCTTGGGCGTCCACCACGGCCAAGGTGCTGGGAGAGATCGTCAAGCCCGGAACCGGAACCCATTTTTACAAAGTCACGACTGCCGGGACCACTGGCGGAACCGAGCCGACGTGGCCCACCAACGGCACCACGGTTACCGATGGCACAGTGGTCTGGACCGACATGGGCACCATGGCTCTTTCCTCCACGGAATTCGAGACGCGCAGCATGGGCGTCTACATCCCGGAGGACTCCACCAAAATCGCGGTGACCGGCACGTCCGTCAAAATCAGCTACACGAAAACCGCCGGGTACAGCCTTCAGACCATGGTCAACTCCGGTCTTGAATACCGGGTGATTTTCGACGGGACCAATTTTGCCCAGGCTGATGCCCCTCTGACCGTGGACATGTACCGGGTCAAGTTCTCGGCCACGGATGATTTGTCCTTGATCGGAGACGACTTCGGCACACTCAAGCTCAAAGCCGAGATTCTGTCCGATTCGACCAAGACCGGTACCGGGATCAGTAAGTTCTTCGAGATGCGGATGGCCGCCTGATGAACATCATCCAAAAGCAGATCACCATTGGTGATCGGGTGGTGACGGTCCACGAGATGACCGTCTCCGAGATCCGCTCGTGGGTGGCATCCCTTGATGATAGCCAGATCAATCTTGTCGATCATGGGCTGATTGACACGGTCTCTTTGCCAGATATTCAACGGATGACCGATCTGACCCCGGAAGAAACGGACGGCATGACCCCATCCCAGATCGACACTGTGGTGGACGCCTGTAAAGGGGTGAATGGGCATTTTTTCAAACTGGCGGGCCGGATCATCGACGTGGCGCAAAGCGCGATGGCGGACCGCGCAATCCAAAAATGACGATGAATGCCCTGGAAAAATCGGCCTGCGCTCTGGTGCGGGCCGGTCATTCCTGTGTGTTCGATTACCCGTTCAGCGTGTTCGTTTCGGCGATTGACGAGATGAATGAATCTGTGAGGAAAAAAAGATGACGACATCCCCCGCACTCGCTTTCTCGATGACCCTTGACTCATCGGCCATCCAATCCGCAATGGAGGCGGTTAAAAAGAGCATCACGGCAGGGGTTCGGGGGATGGCGGCGGCTGCGCGGGATGAAGCCAAAGCGATGCAGGCGGCCTTTGGAAACTTGACGCAGTTTGAGCGCCTCCAGAGCAGTATTAACGCCAACAGGGAGGCCTTTACCTCTGCAACCCGTGAAGCTGGGCGGATGGGAAATGCCTATCGTCAGGTGCAAGACGATTTGGCCCGCATGACGGGGAAGATTGATCAGGCCAAAGTTGCATTGATCGAGTTGAATAAGACCAAACCATCCATTCGCACCGATGCGCAAAGAGCTGAGATCGAATCGCTCAAAAATACGATCCAGGGATTGAACGCCCAGTCTGCCGACCTGCGTCAGTTCTCTCTGACGTTGCGTCGCGACAACGACTTGGCCGGGCAGTCAGTGGCGAAGCTCAGCGCAGTGATCACGTCAGAATCACGTGAGCTTGTCCGGCTTGGGGAGTCGTTGCGTTCGGCTGGGATCAACACCGGATCCCTGGTGGAGGCACAAAGAACGCTCCAAGCACAGATGGCCCGGACCGCAGAGGCGGCAACTCGGATCAGCAAGCTCTCTGGGGCAAAGGCGGTTTTGGGGATCACCATCCCCCCGAACGCCGAGCGTGAGATTGACCGGCTGACGGCGGCATTCAACCGGCTGGAGCGGTCCGGGAAGTTGTCTGCCAGCGAGATTCAGAACGCCTATGCCATCCTCCAAACCAAGATTGCCGGGATTCGCACAGGGATCGAGCGCAACTCGCAGACTTTCAAGGATTTCCAAACAGTAGGGATCCGGTCCAGCACAACTATCCAGGCTGAGATTGAACGCCTGAAATCGGCATACGCCCGAATGGCCGCGTCCGGGACTATATCACAGCAGGATCTTGCCAGGGCCAGCGAGGCGGTCACGGCCAAGCAGGCTATCCTGCATGCCGAGTTGAGGCGGACAGGCCAGGGCCTCGTTGATGTTGGATCTAATGCCGCCGCCACATCAAAAGAATTCAGCTTGCTTGGATCGTCATTGACCGGACTTGGATTGGTAATCGCAACGCAGCAGATGATGTCATTCGGCAAGGCGACTGTGGAAGCCGGTCTGGCCGTTGAAAGGGCAAAGGCAGTCTTCTTTGCTACTACCGGGACAGTATCTGGTGCAAATAAAGAATTCAATTTTGCTGCAAACACGGCAAATAATCTTGGTCAATCTATCGCTACAACGGCAATACAATATGGAAAATTTGCTGTTGCAGCTCAACAATCAGGAATTAGCGCAAATCAGACAAAGGATATTTTCTTAGCGTTTTCTCAAGCCGGAACCGCGATGAAATTGACAGGGGACGCTATGGGAGGCATTTTCCGTGCCCTTACACAATTGTCGTCAAAAGGTGTAGTCCAGTTGGAAGAACTTTCCGGGCAACTTGGTGAACATCTTCCAGGGGCCTTGGCACTGGCGGCGAAAGCAATGGGTGTTACTCAGGTCGAATTAAGGAAGATGAGTGGAGATGGTGAACTATTGACAAATGATCTTCTTCCAAGACTTGCTGTCACGTTGAAAGAAGAATTTGGAGAAGCCGCCAAAGAAGCCGCCGAAGGGGCGGAAGCAAGTTTTACACGTTTCAACAATTCCATCTTTATGTCAAAAAATACAATGGCACAGGAGATGATGCCAACACTTGGGGAAATCGCCAAACAGATCACGAAATCTCTCAATGGAACAGAAACACAAGAGGCGATCAAATCTTTCGGGAAAGGTGTTGGCGATACGATAAAATTTCTTTTTGATCATCGTGAGGCGGTGATTACGGTTGGCGCTGCTTACCTTGTATGGACTGGTGGAATCAAAGCCGCAAATCTCGTTGGGACATTGATTTCAATTGGGGGCGGTCTCACCACGGCAACTTTCGCCATGGTCGGATTCAGATCTGCCGCGATTGCAGCCACGGAGGGGCTGATTCTCTTTGGTGCCGCAAGTGCGCGTTTCATGATGACCCCTTTTGGAATCTTTCTGACGGCAGCAGCGGCTGCATTCCTGCTGCTTCGTGGTTCTGAGGAGCAGGCAGAGGTTTCTACTGATTCTCTTTCTGAGAAGAATAAAGCGCTTGCCTCACATATTGAAGCTACCAATCAAAGATTGAAAGAATTAGAGAAAACAGGCATCTCATTCAAAGACAACAATCTTGACAAACCTTTCCTTGATCTTTCCGAAGCTATCAAGGAAGGCGGTATGTCTTTCCAGGAAGCAGAGAGGAATTCAAATTCTTATGCTGCAACTGTAAAAGCGAACAGTTCAATCATTATTACCGCCCAAACTGAAATTGCAAACAGTCAAAAAGCTCTTGATGGTGAACTGACGGAACGACAAAAAACAAATCATCAGGATCGAATTGCAACAGCAAAGAACATGATAGATTCTGTTAAACGTGATATGGTGGCTAATTTTGAGTTCGAGAAAGGACTTTCCGAAAAAGAAGTTGAAGAAAGCAGAAAAAAATATGCCAATCTTGCTGATGTGCGCAACCAATTTTATAACAAAATCGTAACACTACAACAAAAATTTGATCCTATCGAAAAAGAATACATGGAAGAAAATATTAAAAGCGAGGAGGAATACTCTAAAAAACTGGATGATCTTTACCGTAAACGTGAAAACGCTGTGCGGAGATTGGGAGAGGCCCAAGCAAAAGAAGCGGATGCGGCTATTGCAGACAGAAAGAAAGCTATAAAGAAGGAAGAAGGGTTGGTTGGTGAGAAATTGAGACTGACGCAGAAAGATTTAACTGAATCTCTCAATCTTGAAAAGAAATACGAATCAGAGCTTGAGAAGTTGCTGAATGAAAAATGGAAAATGCGTCTTACTGATCAGCAAAGACTTGGTGAAATCCGCAGAAAGAACATGACGGAAACACAAAGTGAGGCTGATAAAGAAAAACAAGCAGTTGAAATGATTGCCGAATCTCGCAGATTGGCGTCTGAAGCGAGAAAAGCCTATGATAATGGCGATATCGAAAGAGGAAACAGACTTGCAAAACAATCAGTTGAAATTGCCAATGGCGCAAAAGATATTGCTTCTGAATTAAAAAATACCGGAAAAGGTTACTATAATTATAAAGATGCCATGTTGGCAGCCGATCATGCTCAAGATATGCTTATTGATTCAACAAAAGAACAATTAGATTCACAAAGAAAGCAAACAGATGCTCTTGAGCGTATTTATAATTCACTTGAGAACGGTCTTAACGGTTTGAAAGAAGCAATTGAAAACCTTGACGGAAGAACGGTAGAAGCAAAAGCGCAAGTAAAAACTGAAGAAGCTAAAAGAGATATTGAAAATATTGATAGAGAAATAATGAAGTTGGACAAGAAAGAAATAAGTCCGAAATTGGTCTTAAAGTATAATCAATTTCTAAAAGATCTTGAAGACAGCCGGAGAAAGTTCAATGAAACATTAAATAGCATGAGAAACAATGAAATTGTCATAAAGATAAAAGAAGTCAGAACGCCGAGCGGTTATCAATCAGGTGGCCATATTGGATATGCACGAGGTGGGCATCTGCCAGGGTACGGGGGAGGAGACCGTATTCACGCCCTGCTGGAGGCCGGGGAATTTGTGGTCAGGAAAGAGGCAGTGGGCCGGTATGGGGCCGGGATGCTGCACGCCATAAATTCGATGCGGGCCGATCTGCCACGGTTTGGTTTCGGGGGAATGGTGATGCCGGAAATCCCGGAAGTCCTGCCCATGTCGTCATTCGCTGGTGCTGCTCCTGGGGCTGGGTCCGTGGAGCGCATCGATATCCGGTTCAACGGCACCCCGGTCGCATCCCAACAGGATCCGATGTCGCAGTTGCGCGGTCTGGTTGCAACTTTGAAAGGCCTGGAGCGTTTGCGATGAAACAGCTCGGAACCCTGGTTCTCCCGGATTCGATTCAATGGATCGATCGTGACGAGTGGTCTCCTGTGCAACAGGCAGCCCTGCAAACGCTCTCTGGTCGCACAGTGCTTTTCCCGCGTCCCACCCTGAAGGGGCGTCCGATCACCTTGGTGGCTGTGGACGGAGTGACCTGGCTGACCGATATCGAAGTTGCTGCCCTGTTGACCATGGCCTCACAGCCTGGGGGAACTTTTAGCCTGATTTGGGAAAGCGACCCGGTCAGGACCGTCGCCTTCCGGCACCACACCCCCCCAGCGGCATCCTTTCAGACCATCTACCCATTCTCCCCGCAGCATGTCGGGGAGATCAAACTTACGGAGATATAAAACAAATGGCGATCATCAATACGGACCTCACGGTCCGGAAATCGGTCACGGTCAACGACACCACCAGCAATGGCGGGAAAATGGGGTTGGCTGCGTCCGTCGTCACCACCGGATCCAAAAACAACGTCTGGCCTGACATCCCCGAAGCTGAACGGGTTGCCGGGTCCACGAGATGGCGGAAATTGTTCATCCGGATTGCTCCGGCCGTCACTACTCTGGCGTCAGAGACGCGGGTGTTTTTGGAGAAGCACACCCCTGGAGACGACACGATTGTCCTGGCGTGGGCCGGGAATCGTAACGACTCGCAGACCGACACCCAAGCCGAGGCCGACGATTACACCACCTTCTTCGGTGGGGGTGATCTGGACGCAAATGCCAGCGCCGGAGCGTCGTCGATCACGGTGGAGGTGGAGCCTGGGAACGCCTCCAGCGGACATGCCATCTTTCACAACGGAGACTTGATTCGCATCTCGAACAAAGCCAGCCAGAGCGCCGAGACCGGTACGGAAGAATTCCTGCGCCTCCACGCATCCACCGGCGTTTCCTGGAGCGGCAACGTCGCCACGTTGACTTTTGCCAGCGGGGTCACCCTGGAGAACGCCTACACGACCTCCGAAGGAACACGGGTGCAATCCGTGATCGAGGTCGGGGACGTGCAGCCGACCATCACCGGCTGGACGGAATCTGGCAGCGGGACTTTCAACGAGGCCACTTATCCAGTCACCGGGTCCAGCAAGGGCACTGTCGAGGATACCTGGACTCTGACCTTCACCAGCGCGACCGCTTTTACCGTCACCGGAGCGGCAACCGGTTCGGTTGGATCTGGGAATATCTCTGGGGATTTTTCCCCGACCAACACCGACGCCAGCGCCCCCTATTTCACGATTTCTCTCCTGGGGTGGGGCGGGACTTGGACGACTGGTGACACGGTGTCCTGGTCAACGCATCCAAGCGCCTTTGGAATCTGGCTCAAGCGGGTGGTCCCTGCCGGGGCGGCTTCCACCTCGGCGGATACCGCCACCTTGGCGATGGCCTGTCAGAGCGCGTGACAATGGCCATCATCACCGCATCGACCGTTCTCCAGTTCACTCCAAGTTCTTCAGGTGGTGGGGGAATCCGTGAGTTTGATCCTGTGGTTATTGGTGTGGGCACCACCAGGTTGGTGGTGAGCGGTCGAGATGGTGAGACCCCAAAGATATGGGTGGGGAGCGGTCGAGATGGTGAGACCCCAAAGATATGGGGGGGGAGCGGTCGAGATGGTGAGACCCCAAATATATGGGGTGGGAGCGGTCGAGATGGTGAGATAGGCTATGATACTGTTGAGCGGTTGATTGATGATCGAATTATAAAGTATAACGAGACATCTTTTGATGGATACGATATCGTCAAGGATGCCAAGATAAAGGAAATACGGAATATCTTAAGCACTCTTAACGATCCTCAATCAACCGCCTACTGGACAGAAAAATTAAAAGAGGAGGAAAGTAAAAGTGAATTAAGATCATATTATGATGAACAGATTGAAAACTTGATAAAATCAGGTGCAGACAAGGAGACCATTGAAGCTGTTGAGGATGAATTAAAAACACAATTATCCATACCGCAGAATATTCAAAAAATGTCTAAAGGGAATTACTCAATCAGCATTTCCGTATCCAGATCACTTTCATGCGTTATGGGGTTTATGCGTCTTCAACCAACAAAAAAACCAGACATTGAAAGTGTGTATGTTATTGAAAGCGGATTGATTACTATTGAAGTATCATCACCTGACGAACCGAAAGTTTCTTTCTATGGAGACGGATTTGTTGGCTCTGCATATATTGGGGCATCAACTGATAATTCTGGAAACAAAGTATGGCGACACACAGTAATCTACAAATACAATAAGAAAGATTTTGTTCTGAACGGTCCAGGAACCGACCTGCAATTGGTGGCCCGTGCTGGTAGTTTTGTCACAGTCGTAGCCCAAGGATCGCGTGGTGTCGCAAGGATTCATACAGAGAGACAATTGGACATAAAAGATGTCACTATGCCAACGGCCATCAAATCAAAGGTGGAGGTCTACACCAAATACAAGATCTTTCGTACATATCCCAGTTGGGATTCGGGCAAATCAGGCCCTGATTATTATGATGAGGCCAAGCCTCTCAAAATCGTTTATCGGGTCGAGTTGGTTTTTGTCAATCCAAATACGGGAAAAGAGGCAGGGAACGCCGGATTCGAGTACCGCGTCGAGCAATTCAATGTCAATCCACCGGAAGTGAACCACACAGAAATGCCAGACGTCGAGGTCGGTGAGGATCCGACTCTGGATGGGAGTTTGTGGGTATGAGCAACAAGAAAAACCATCTGAACAGCTATCCTTTTTTTGGAGCTATAATTTCGATCAAGGTTACCCGTGATGATGGCTATTCCTATTCTCCGCTTAACCCTGACCAATCCATTATAATCAGGATATGTGATACTGATCTGTTTGAGCTATTTTCTTGCGGA
Source organism: Magnetococcales bacterium (assembly GCA_015231295.1). Lineage (GTDB taxonomy): Bacteria > Pseudomonadota > Magnetococcia > Magnetococcales > Magnetaquicoccaceae > Magnetaquiglobus. Next base: position 17,884 of record JADGBU010000037.1, read on the forward strand.
TTCAGTAACGAAGGAGAACTTGAATACAATGAATCAATTACTGATCTAGTGCAATCATTTTTATTCTCTGATGATGGTTATTTTGTTGTTCGGTTAGACCGTGAAAAACTTGATGGTATTACAGAATTCTTCATCATCACTGATGGAGATTTTACAGTTGAAACAACGTACCCGCGCGGATATGTGGATGGAGGTGATTTGGTCACATTTGGCCAGTACCATGCGAGCGTTCCGTTCTGGTTCGAGGACGACTTAATCACCCCTGCACCATACGTTGAAACCAATGCGGTTGACACGACCACGCAGATCAGAATGGTATGGTCAAGCGTGCCATTCTCTGGAACTTTCTCAATCGGTGGGTGCCCACCGAACCTGTTTTATAAATTACCAAGAATATATTCATTTGAAGGTTCTTATAACCTGCATCCGATATGGGGTGTGGACAACTACGGATCATCCTGCTGGCTTGATCATGTTTCCAGCAATCAGTCGGTCGGGTGGCATGATGATGCTGTGGCGGCGATGTGGACGCAACCGCCAAATGTTTCGGTTTCCGTTAGCGGTATTTACTCGGGGACATTCAGCACAAACAGCCATGAATCCGCCAGTATTGAGATTGAACAGGTCGAAAGGCCGATATTGGGAACGGCAACCAGCACCGGTCCGATTGGATCTGTGTCGATGTCTGGTGATTACTCGTTTGGGGTTTATCAAGTGCGGATGACATCATCAACCGAGTATATCGTCCTGGACCCGTTCCGCAGGTCGCTTGGTTCTGGTGTTGTCGGAGAAGCTTTCACAAATTTGGTCAATTTCACCCTCTCCACATCATTCAGACCTGGGACTGTTTTCGAGATTATGGTAACGCCAGAACTGGAGGATCCTGTCGAATTTCCCGTGACATACACAAAAACGGGCGGTGCGGATGAATTTGACTATTTCACCAGTGACGGAATTTCAGGTGGAGAAAGTGGAACGTATACCGCCTTGCGCGTTGGTGGACCGCAAGTTTTTGGAATTTTCTCATTCTGGCCAGAGGTATAGCTGAATGTCCGGGCACACTGAATGGCAGCTGAAATTTTCCAACCCGCAGATGTGGACTCACGGGTTTGTCGTCCGCACTGCAAGAATGGCAGAATCATTTGAAGGGGAGGATATCAGCAATTCGGCTATACAGACCGGTGATCCATCCAACACGACCGCTCAATATGCATTTGATGATTACAACTCAACAACATGGAACGGTTTTGAGAATTACGATATAGCATATGCAACATTAAGATGTGTTTGGTCTTTAGATAAAGATATTAACCATATTGTTGTTTCTTTTGGTCTAGGATATCCCGTTGTCCAGATTGATTTGCAATATTGGGAAGACGCATGGATTACAAAGAAAACATGGACCTTGTATGACGTATTGAACGGTTCTTATTATGCGTTGAGCGCAACTGAAGCAATTTTTGATTTGGTAATGCCATATTCGATTATGCACACAGTTGAATGCGATCTGGAAATGAAGTATCGATTCGACCCGGTTGTTTCTGATCTGGTTATGCCGTATTCGATCATGCATAAGGCCGAATGCGATCTGGAAATGCCAAGTGATATCGACTCGTTTGTCGCTGGCGGAACTTATCGATATTGGAGGCTTTATATTACTAAAACAACATCCGGTTCAAGCATGTTAGTATCTCCGTATGAGATGGAGATGCGAGCCACTGTTGACGGATCTGACCAATGCAACGGAGGTACCGCGTCCGCAAGCCATGCAGACGCAGACGCCTATAAATTATTTGACAATAATTTAAGCAATTATTGGAATAATGGAAGCCCAGGCGGCTCCAATACATGGATAAAATACGATTTCGGTACAGAAATTTCTGTTGGTGAGATCGCCATCCTTCCACGATATCAGAGTCAAATGCCAGAAGATTTCACGATCCAGGCATCAAATGACGCATTGTCGTGGATCGATGTGCAAGAGTGGTCTGGCGTGACAGATTGGCAGGGGGGAATCTGGAAAAATTTCACAGTTGCCACCCCGATCATCACGGCAATCAGTGATTTGGAAATGCCATGGTCGATCATGACGTATCCACAATTCGATCTGGTCATGCCTTATACCATCGGAGAGTTCGTCAATGCCGATCTGGTCATGCCGTACACGATCTGGCATGGGGCTGTGGTTGATCTGGAGATGCCATACAGCAACGGGCTGGTCTATGCCGACTTGTCCATGTCGTATGGGATTGATATCGGCATGTCGCTGTCGTTCACCCAGCATTACACCGCCGCGCGATCCCTGGTGATGCCGTATGGATTCATGATCACGACTTCCACGTCGCTGGTGATGCCGTATGGCAGAAGCTCTGGGTCTTGCGCGTCGCTGGTGATGCCGTATTGCATCCTCACGCACAACAATGCCTGCGCATCATTGGTGATGCCGTATCGCATCATCGAGTCAGACGCGCCTCTCATCATCACGCCGATTGATCCTCACATCCTCCACGGAGGGGAGCGGATTGATGTGGTGTCTGTCGAAATCGGCTTGGCCGAGGGGGATTATTCGTGGGGTGGAACCGCCAATCTTGCTGATCAGGCCGGTTTCAGATCCCTACGTGTGGATGACCCTGTTACGCTGGTTATCGGGGATACCGCGTTTTCTGTCGTGGTGGACAGTAGATCAATCAGCAATGGGGCCATGTCAATCAGCATGGTCAGCTCCACGGCAACTCTGGCCACGCCTCGGGCATCCCCGGTTGATCTGGTCATCTCAGGCACGATCACAGCCAGTGAGGCCGCAAAGCAGGCCGTGGGGGGGGCAATCGAGTGGAACCTGGTTGATTGGCCAATTCCGTCAGGGAGGATCGGTTTCCACGATACCACTCCACTGGAGATTGCCCGGTCAATAGCCGATGCGGCTGGTGGTGTGGTCGAATCCATGCCAGATGGATCCTTGCGCGCACGGCACCGTTTTCCGGTCCGCGTCCCGGATTGGAATGTGGCTGACCCTGATCACGTCTGGACAGAAGATGTCATCCTTTCCATTCATGAGTCGTACCGCCACCTCACGCGCATTGACCGGGTGGTGGTACGTGATTGGCAGCCCACATCCTCCGGTCGATTGTCCATCGAGCCGGACACCCGACAACGAGGACTGAATCACGGGGCACCCAGTTATCGCCCTGGATCACACGTCCACCTGTTGGTACACGCCAGTCCTGACGTGCGAGATATCACGCTCCGGGCATCGGCTGGAGAGCTTTGGCCTGGGAACCCTCAAACGTGGCTGGAAACTTTTGATCTGGTGTTTTCGGATTCTTCCGGTGTCGCACTTCCCAAGCAGGTCTATTCCCTGGAGGCGTGGGTATGGCTTGGGACCGATCTTGGCAGCTTGGTGTTGTCGTCTGACGGGTCAATGGTAACAGCTGATCTATCAGGACTCTCCGTGGCCAGAGTGGTGGTTGTGATGCGGGCGCAATCATGGAAGCTCATCGTGCCTGATACCCTGTCCGGCGAGGCAAAATTTCCAGTGGCCCTGATCGCCACGGCGGTTGATGGGGATGCTGTTTCAGCCGGGGAGATTACCGCTATCCGAGGGGATGGACTCCACCAGGGAGCGGACATCCTGGAACCTCTAGCGTCACATGTGGATGCCAGACGCGAACGTGGACGGGCGGAAATTGATTCCGGTGAGCCGCTCCAGAATGTAGTTCTGACAGGGATTCTTGATGTATCCATTCTCCCTGGTGATTTGCTCGAAGTGAGGGAAGAAACCACTTGGCGCGGCAAGGTCAAATCTGTCCGCCACACCATCGGGGATACGGCAATAACGACTATCGATATGGTGCGCTATGTCTCTTATTGATGATCTTAAAACCGTCTTGGGTGACAAGGAACAGAGGCAGGGGCGTGTTGTTTCGATTTATCACGACCTTGTGCGGGTATCCACGGATGGTGGGATTGTGGAGGCGACCCGCGATGGACAGATGGAAATTGGCGATTTGGTCATGGTTCGGAATCACCGGGCATCAAAGACTAATCGTGGGCTGAATAATATCTTCTACGTCTAGAGGTTTATCATGACAAATCGTTTTATTCTAAATCCAATCACGCGCCAGTTCAATCTGGTCAAGGATGCCCTGGACCTCGGGAGTGCCTTTCAGGGGGTCTACGACTCCGGCACAGCCTATGCCGTCGGGGATGCTGTGTCATACGACGGCGGTCTGTATGTCTGCATCCAGTCAGGAACCGGGCAAGCGCCATCGACGGCCACCGAGTTTTGGGATGAATTGGAGATCAGGGGGCCATCCGGTCCAACAGGCCCGCAGGGAGGTACTGGTCCAACCGGAGCCACCGGTCCGGCTGGCCCAACGGGTCCGGCTGGCCCAACGGGTCCGGCTGGCCCAACGGGTCCGCAGGGGGCAACCGGTCCGCAAGGGATTCAGGGTGCGACCGGTGCCACGGGGGCGACCGGTCCGCAGGGTGCCACGGGTCCGCAAGGGCCGGCAGGGACAGGTACAGGGGATGTGACTGGACCTGCATCATCCACTGATGGGGGCTTGGCGGTGTTTGATGGGGTAACCGGGAAGGTAGTTAAGGAGGCCATCATTGCAACCGGTCACGTTCTCGGTCGGGGTTCATCCGGAACCGGTCCTGTGGAGGTTATGGGCACGACGCAGTTGAGCGCGCTTGTGACCCATGACGCAGTGTCCGGCCTTTCGGAAGCAACTGGCCATGATGCGCGATACGCACAACATAATGCGGCCCTGACCACAACTCAGATGGCTGGACTGACGTCCCTCCATATCTCGGCCATCACTACTTCAGCTATCGCCGGTCTTGGTACGACACAAGCTTCTCAACTCAAAGCCACGATGGCGATCACCCTGGACAATTTGACAAACGCAAAAACCGGTGCAACCAGCGTCTATCTTGGATCGAGACCAGGTGCATTGAGCGGAGACCCTGCAAAAAATATCAGCGTGGGCGTTGGGTCATTTCCTACCCTGATTACCGGGTACAATAATGTTTCATTGATCAATACCGCGGGTGATTCTATAACCACTGGTCATGATAACATTTGTATCGGTGATAATGCCGGTACAGCGGTATCCACGGCAAATTATACCGTGAATATCGGAAAAGATGCAGGGGCTGGAGGGAACCAGGACCGCTGTATTTTCGTTGGTGGTCTTGCTGGAGACACCAACGTCGGCGCCGCCGGTATTATCGGTATCGGTTACTTGGCGATTTGTAGCGCCCCTTCAAATATCGGATCATCTAGCATCTGGATCGGCAATCAGTGTGGTTATCAATCTTCTGGCAATAGCAACTCAGTTGCCATAGGTTATAACACCATGAGGGGTGCCGCAACAGGCTCTGATAATATTGCCATTGGTAGTGGCACCTGCTACGGTGCCTTGACTGGTAGTAACAATATTGTCCTTGGCAAAGACAGCGGAACTACGATGACCAGTGCCAACGATAACATCCTGCTTGGAACGGATGTGGAGCCGTCTGCGGCCACAGCGGATAACGAACTGAATATCGGAAAGACCATCTATGCCACCGGACTGCTTGGCACCACCTTGCGCAAGGTGGGTGTGGGTGTTCAAGCTCCCGCCGCCCAACTGGATGTGGATACCGGCGGGGATGTGATTGCACTGCGTCTCGACCGGGCCACCACCACGGCAACCGACCATCTGGTCGATTTCGTCTCCAATGTGGGCGGCACCAACACCACGGTCGCCTATATCGAGGCGGACGGCAGCTTTATCGAGGTGTCAGATGCTCGCCTCAAGACCAACATCGCCGACGCCACCCCGAAACTTGACGACTTGATGCAAATCAGGATCGTCAATTTCAACTGGAAATCCGATCCCGAGGGCAAGAAATCCCTGGGGGTGATCGCTCAGGAAGTTCAGCAGATTTTTCCGTCTTGCGTCCGTGAGTCTCCTGCCCACACCGGGATGATCAAAGACCTGGACTGGGTGCCTTCGGACGCATTGCTTGAGCGGCGCAAAGTCGATACCGAGGAGGAGATTTTCCGGGTGGAGACGGATGCGGAGGTTTCTGCCCGGGTGGAGAGATACCGCCTTGCCGTCAAAGACCCGGACTGGGTTCCGAACGATGATTTTTTGCATAAGGACTTGGTTCGGGTTGGGTTTGTCCAGCGTGACGAGACCGATCTTGAGATCGCAACCCGGGTGGAGCATTCGCGCCCGCTGATCCGGGTCACGGTTGGGGAACCACATCTGGCGGTGGCGTATGACGCCTTCGTGCCGATGTTGATCAAGGCAATTCAGGAATTGCAAATCAAAAACGATGCCTTGCTGGACCGGGTAGTTGCTCTGGAAAGCAGATGATGCGCCGCTGATAAACCGTTCTTCCGGGGTTACGCCATGTAACCCCGGCGTAACCCAAAACAAAAACGGCACAAACTAAAGACCGCCCATGTCTTTGATTTTATTGGTGTCCCCGGCGCGATTTGAACGCACGGCCTACGGATTAGGAATCCGTTGCT
>JADGBU010000321.1 GCA_015231295.1 Magnetococcales bacterium
GCTCCGGTCATGAGCGTGACCAGAAGCACATCTTCCCGCAACTGGGGCGCGATCTCGCTGGCGAGAACCTCGATGCGCTTTTGGATCATGTCGGCACTGAGGATCGGTTCGACGCGGGGTCTCATGGAGTCTTCCTTTCCAGCAGAAAGACCACCACCGGTGCCAGCAGATTGGCGGTGGTCCCGGGCAGAAGCCATTGGGAGAGCGGATGCTGAATGGTGCGCCGTGCCGGATGATCCTGGGCCGCCAGGGGAATGCGACGCAGAATGTGGATGTCGAGTTCGGCGCAGAGATCCTCGAAGTCGAGGATGGTGCAGAGGCGGATATAAGGAGTGTTGTACCAGCGATAGGGGAGCAGACGGGTACGCGGCATGCGTCCCGAGAGCAGCAGCTTCAGACGTACCCGCCAGTGGCCGAAATTGGGAAAGGAGACGATGATCTTCTTGCCCACCCGGAGCATCTCTTTCAGGACATATTCGGGTCGGTGGATCGCCTGGAGGGTGTGGGACAGAATGACGTAATCGAAGGAGTCGTCATGGTGATCGCTCAATCCCTGATCGATATCCCCCTGGTAGACCGGTAGACCACGGGCGATGCAGGCGTGAACCCCTTCGTGGGAGATTTCGACCCCAAAGCCACGGGCATGTTTGCGGTGGATCAGGTGTTCGAGCAGCAGGCCATCGCCGCATCCCAGATCGAGCACACGCGCCTCTTTGCTGACCAGTTCGGCGATGACGGCTTGATCGATGCGGAGTTTATGCAACGTGGACCTCGATGGTTGGAAGACACTTCGAGAGTGTTTCGTGCATCAGTCTAGCCTGAAGCCCGCGTCGCGTCAACAGCAGCGGGTGACGGGGTTGCACACTCCCGAAGGGGCTTCATCCTCGCGGGCGGTGACGTGCGGATGGCGCAGAGCCTCGCGGCAGGCGCGCACGCCGAAGATCAGCATGGTGAGGACGATGCTCATGAAAAACAGGGCCAGGATGGCGTCGAGTCGGTCGTTGGCCACCACGCGGGCGACCTGTTCGAGGGTTTTGGCCGGGGCGAGCACGATCCCCTGATCGAGCGCCTGTTGATATTTGTCGGCGTGGGCCAGAAAGCCGATCTTGACATTGCCCGAAAAGACCTTCTGGAAGCTGGCGGTCATGGTGGAGACGATCAGCCAGGTGGCGGGGAGGATCGTCACCCAGGCGAGCCGGTGACGCTTGAGCCGGAAAAGAATGACGGTGGCGAGGATCATGGCGCAGCCGGCGAGCATCTGATTGGAGATGCCGAACAGGGGCCAGAGGCTGTTGATGCCGCCGAAGGGATCGATCACCCCCTGATAGAGGATATAGCCCCACGCGCTGACCACGATGGCGGTGGCCACGACGCTGGAGAGCCAGGAGGAGGTGCGGGCCAGCGGTTTGAAGAAGACTCCGAACATGTCCTGAACCATGAAGCGACAGGCACGGGTTCCGGTATCGACGGCGGTGAGGATGAACAGGGCCTCGAAAAGAATCGCGAAGTGATACCAGAAGCCCATCCAGGCGGTGCCGCCGAAGACCGCCAGCAGATGGGCCATGCCTACCGCCAGCGTCGGCGCGCCGCCGGTGCGGGAGAGCAGGGAGTTTTCTCCCACGTCGCGGGTGATCTGGGTGATCATTTCCGGGGTGACGGTGAATCCCCACTCCCGGATGACGGTGACGGCACTGTCGAGGGAGGGGCCGAGCACGGCAGCCGGGGCGTTCATGGCGAAGTAGATGCCCGGCTCCAGGATCGAGGCGGCGCACAGGGCCATGATGGCCACGAAGGATTCCATGATCATGCCGCCGTAGCCGATGAAACGGGCATCTCCTTCGCTGGAGATCATTTTTGGGGTGGTGCCGGAGGCGATCAGGGAGTGAAAGCCCGAGCAGGCCCCGCAGGCGATGGTGATGAACAGGAAGGGAAACAGATCACCGCTCCAGACCGGTCCGGTGCCGTCGAGAAACTGGGTGGTGGCGGGCATCTTGAGCGTCGGGGCGGCCACGAAGACGCAGACCGCCAACAGTACGATGGTGCCGATTTTCAGGAAGGTGGAGAGATAATCCCGTGGACAGAGCATCAGCCAGACCGGCAGGATCGAGGCGAGGGCTCCATAGGTGATCAATCCCGCCGTGACCTGGAGTCCGGTCAGGGTGAAGAGGGGCCCCAGGGTGGGATGGATGGCCACCTGTCCGCCGCCGATGATCGACAGGATCAGCAGCACCGCGCCGATGGCCGAGCCCTCCCCGATGCGTCCCGGACGGAATTTTTTCATGTAGAGCCCCATGAACAGGGCGATGGGAATGGTCATGGTGACGGTGAAGACCGACCAGGGACTTTCCGCCATGGCCTTGACCACGATCAGGCTCAGGACCGCCAGCAGGATGGTCATGATGCCGAAAATACCGACCATGGCGATGGAGCCGGGGACCGGACCCATTTCCGAGCGGATGATCTCCCCCAGGGAGCGGCCGCTGCGACGCATGGAAAAGGAGAGAATCAGAAAATCCTGGACCGCTCCGGCGAGCACCACCCCGATGAGAATCCAGAGCATGCCGGGCAGATAGCCCATCTGGGCGGCCAGCACCGGTCC
>JADGBU010000038.1 GCA_015231295.1 Magnetococcales bacterium
CACTTTCAAACAATTGAAAGAAAAGAGAGGGTCTGGGGGATTCTTCCCCCAGGGTTTTGATCTTTTTTGTTGGAGAGTCCCAAGGGCTTCGCCCTTGGATCCGACCAGGGGCCAATGGCCCCTGGACCCCAATGAGGTTTACGGCACCCCCAACGGGGTGGGATGCCAGCCGACCAGAGCGTACATGACCAGAAAGCCGACCACATAACCGACGGGCACATGCCACCCATTTTTGACCCAGGCTCCCACCGATTTGGCTTCGGGGATGATATTGGCGATCGCCACACCCGCCGAGGAACCGAACCAGATCATCGATCCGCCGAATCCGACCGAATAGGCGAGCATGGCCCAGTCGTAGCCCCCCTGTTTGATGGCCAGGGCGGTCAAGGGGATGTTGTCGAAAATCGATGAAATGAAGCCCAGACTCAGGGAGGACTGCCAGGAGGCGGCAGGCAGTTTTTCGACCGGCATCAACGAGGCGCACGTCACCAGAGCCAACAAAAAGAGTGAGCCTCGGGCGGTTTCCGGGATCAGTTTCCAGTTGGGCGCGCGCCAGCGAGAGGTGAGCAGCAGAGCCACCCAAACCGCCACGCCGATGAAGGGAAAGTGATCCGCCAAGGCGGTGAATTTCACGTTGACCGTGACGTTGGTGACGATGGCCGAGATCAGAATGATGAAAACGATCGCCACGCGCGCCTTGTCATATTGGACCCGACGGGTGCCAGAGGTGATCATGTCGGCGTGCCTGGCCTGCTGCATGGATGCGGGAATGCCGAAAACCACCAGTGCGACGATGGCGGCAACATAAGCGGGCAATACATTCAGAGGGTTGACGCCGGCGATCCACATCATGGTTGTGGTGGTGTCACCCACCACGCTTCCGGCCCCTCCGGCATTGGAGGCGGCGACAATGGCGGCCACATAGCCGATATGAACCCGACGGTTGTAGATCGACATCGCCACCGTGCCGCCAATGATGGCCGCCGCGATGTTGTCCAGAAAACCCGACAGCACGAAAATCAGTGTCAGCAGGGCAAAGCCCCCCTTCCAACCGCTCGGCAGCAGTCGGGGAATGAGTTCCGGCACATGGCTGCGTTCAAACTGATCCGCCAGCAGGGCAAATCCCACCAGCAGACAGAACAGATTGGTCAAAATGACCCATTCGTGACCAAAATGTGCCACCAATCCCCCGAATCCGGCTCCGTGTTTGAATCCGGTGATCAGGAAATTGTACAAAATGATCACCAGCAATCCGCTGGATGCCACCAGCAAAACCCGGTTGTGAAACAGAGCCACACCGATCAGTGTCGCGCCGAAGAGAATGAAATCCATAGGAATTCCCGCGACTGTGGGTCCATCCACGCGGGTCTGCGCCCAGGCTTCCATTGGCAACAGCAGGATGGTCAGCCAGGCATACAGCGATTGGGTGGTGAGTAATCGTTTCAAGAAGGGGACTCCTGGTGTCTGAAGAGTGAACTGCCTTGGTGTTTACCCCCATGATAGGGTGGTTGGCCATGCTAAAACACGATCCTTTCGATGGGCAAGGCAAAATCGATATCTGAAAGTGATTTAAAAGATAGTTTGATTTCTATGGTGTTGTTCTTTTTTCGGCATTATCCGAGTCATGATTGATTAAGTTATGATTAAGTTATCGTTCAGGCGTGAATCAGGTTGGGAACGGAATGGAACTCCGATTTCAGTCAGCTTCAAGTCAGGGTCGTCGGTTAAATTGATGAGTCGATCATCAAGAGCGGTTTCCATGGACGATAATCCGCATTATTCTGTCACCGGTTGGATCGGCCCTTTTTGGTGGGTGAAAGGTTGGGAGAGCGAACGGTCAATGCCGTAACGTGGGGAGATATGAGTCGTGTTTGATCCGGTCATCATTGAGGAGATTATCGCACTTTGGAAACCGAACTCTTCGGCCTCTGAAGATCCGATCTTGTTTCAGCAGGTGCGGACCATCATGGAGATGGTCTTCTTGGCGGGTCTCAAACGCGACGAGGATCGACCGGTTCGGGTCGGCGTCTCCTTGACCGATCCCTCATTGCTCCCCGACAAGGGGCGATCCGGGGAGAGCATCGTCATGCGGTTGATGCCCAGACCGCTGCTTACCGTCGATGCATTGGTCAAACTCGCGCCCGCCTTCGATCCGGATACCACGTTGCTGGCGGTGTGGGGCACTCCGGAGGATCCCACCGCCCTGGAAATGTGGAGCGCGATCTTCACCACGCATCGGGGCCGTAACCGGTTCGATCCTCTGCCCCTCGAACAACCCGCGCCCAATTCACTGGCGATCATCTCCAAGAGAACCGGTTCGCTCTCCATCTACCAGGGAGACGAACTGATCGCCCGCTTCAAATCCGGTCGCTTTTTGGAACCGGTTCACACACATTTCACCTCCGGGCTCATGGGGTGGCGGTTTCTGGAGGTGGTCAAGCGTCATCCGGAATTCCAGAAACTCGGCATGAAATATTGGCATACCTATCGGGATTTCATCGACTATCTGCTCATGGAAACCGATCGTCGGGGACATGGAGGGATCATCGTCTGGTTGCCGGGAGAACTTCCGGAGGCCGATTCACAGAACAGCATCATCACCAAGTATAATCTGCTCGAAAGCCCGGATGGGGCCGCTTTGCTTGGCGATCTGTGCGATGTGGAACAAAAACAGGAGCGTTTCCGACAAGATATGGCGGAAACCTCCTCGTTGGCCACCATTTGCATCATCGGGGAAACGGTCCTGGAGTGCAAAAGAAAGGTGATCGAACACGCCGAATTGCTCGCCCAGATGACCTGTGTGGATGGGGCGTTGATTCTCTCCGATCGGTTGCGTCCGCTTTCGTTCGGGGCTTTTCTTTCGGCTCCGATCTGGCAGGAGCGGATCATCTACTGGAAGAACAACAAGGCGCAGCATTTGGCCCGCACCGAACTGTTCTCCCGTTACGGCACCCGTCACAATGCCACGGTCAACTTTGTCGGACACTATCCGGGTTCGGCGGCTTTCGTCATCTCTCAGGATGGTCCGATCAGTGGTTTGACCAAAAAGGATGATCAGGTGATCCATTGGTGGCCTGATTGTTTGGGCAAATATTAAATGGTCGGGTCCAGGGGCGAATCCCTTGGGACTTTCAAAGTAAAATTCACAAAAACAATAAATTGAAAAAAAATATCTGAAAGTCGGAACCCTGGGGGAGGAATCCCCCAGACCCTCTCTTTTTTTTCAATGGTTTGTTTATTTAATGAGCCGGTTCACGATTGTTCCGGCTTTTTTTTCGCCAAGTCGCCTTCATTTTATCCTTGACGCCGTTCTCGTTCTCTCTTTATTGTCCTGTCCATGCCTCAAGGTTCCCCCCTTGATCGGGGGGTGAAACGGGAAGTCCGGTCCATCCGCAAGGATGTAATCCGGCGCTGCCCCCGCAACGGTGATCGAGTCAAGGCGAAAAGGGTTTCATGCCACTGCCCCCAGGGGTGGGAAGGTATTTTCGCCGATTCGGGAGTCTGCTCCCGAGTCCCTCGTCAGCCCGGAGACCGGCCTTGTGGTGAAACACAAGTCGCGTCGCGCGGGGCGGTGGCTTGGAGACTGTCCTTTGTTTGGTGCGACGGTTTTCCGGTTCGATCCGTATTCTTTTCTCCATCCTCGCGTGGACGCTTGCAGCAATTTTTCCGGTTCGGGAGAGAACCGGAAAATGCCATGCGAGGAGTCCATTCATGAAACGTCGTTCCTGTTTGACCCTGTTGACCCTGTTCATCCCCTCTTTGCCGGTTTGGTCCGCAGAACCTTCCGATCCTGCCCAGACGCCGTTGCCGGAAATGGTCGTCACGGCGACCCGTTTTCCGACCCAACGCGCCACGCTTGCGGCGCATGTCACCATCCTATCCCGGGAGCAGATCGAGGAGAGTCACGCCACCTCGATTCCGGATCTGCTGCGGGGTCAGGTCGGCATTCACGTCATGGACATGACCGGAAACGGTCGCAGCTTTCTGGTTGATTTGCGAGGGTTTGGCGAAAGCGCAGGCACCAACGTCCTGGTGCTGGTGGATGGTCGGCGACTCAATCAGGCCGATCTCGGCGGTGTGGACTGGTCGCGCATCCCTCTGGAACAGGTGGAACGGGTGGAGATTCTGCGCGGTGGATCGGGCGGAGTGATGTACGGAGATAACGCCTCGGGAGGGGTCATCCAGATCATCACCCGTTCGGGCGCGCGCCCGGAGAGTGCCATCACCCTTCAGGCTGGCAGTCACGGCGAGGCGATCAGCCAGTTGACCCTGGAGGGAAACAAGAACCGGTTCACTTATTCCCTGAGTGGAAGTTTCCGCACCGAGGATGGCTATCGGGACAACGGCGACGCCGAGGCCAGGGAAGCGGGGGCGAGACTCTCCTTTCAACCCACCGAAAGGATTGGCGTTCAGGTCCGGGCCGGGTATCAGAAGGATGAAATCGGCATGCCTTCGGCCCTGAAGGAGAGCGATTTCGCGCAAGGGATGTCCAGACGCGCCACCTTGACGCCGGATGATTTTTCCAAAGTCACGGATGCGTTCGTGCATCTCACTCCGGAATTCCGCTTTCGGGACGAGGATCGTCTGATGGTCGATTTCTCCTGGCGCGAGCGGGATGCCGACAGCTTTTCCAACTTCACCGGCGGACAGTTCACCGGACAAACCGATATTCATGCGTGGGCCATATCCCCTCGGGTGCAGTTGAATGGGCGTTTGGGTTCCGTCGCCGATCGGTTGATTCTGGGAGGCGATTGGCTCTCCGATCATGAGCAGATTCGCAACGACTCCCTGTTTTTCGGAGTGCGGACGTTGGGGGATTTCTCGTTGCAAAAGCGCACCCTCGCCGGATATGCCCACAATGAAATCAGCCTGAACGATCGTTGGACCCTCACCCAGGGATGGCGTACCGAACGGACCCGTTTTCATTTCCTGCCGAGCACTCCCGAGCGTATCTATATGGATCAACAGGCTTTTTCCTTCGGAATCCGTCACGATCTGGACGACTCGCAATCTCTTTATCTGAACGGTTCCCGGAGCTATCGATTTCCATTATTGGATGAGCAGTACAGTTTTTTCACCAACACCGTCAATACCGGACTTCAGCCGCAGCGCTCCCAAGAGTGGCAAATCGGCTGGCATCGAAATTTTTCTCCCACCTGGAGCGGAGAGCTCTCCTGGTTTCGGGTGAATACGCGGGATGAACTCTTTTTCGACATTCTCACTTACAATAATGCCAATCTGGATGGCGTGGTGCAACGGGATGGGGTGGCGTTGGAGATGGAAAAACGTCTCGAACAGTGGACCCTTTCCGCCAACGTCACCTGGACCCGGGCCGAAATCGATGCCGGCACTTTTGGTGGCAAGGCGTTTCCGGGAGTGCCGACCCTTCAGGGTGGGACAAAGGTGATCTATTCTCCGGTGGAAGAACTCGATTGGGAGGTGTCTGGTCGCTATATCGGTTCGCGTCCGTTCTTGAGCGATTTTTCCAACGGCTTCGGCGAGCAGCCGGGCTATCTGGTATTGGATACTTCGTGGCGTTATCGTTGGCCTCTGGTGACGGGGTGGATCGATATCACCAATCTGACCGGACGTGAATATGCTGAGTATGGGGTGTTGGGTGGTTTTCCGGTGGAGCGGGCCTGGTTTCCGTCGGCGGAAAGACGGTTTATGGTGGGCGCGACGCTGCGATTTTAAGAGTTTTCAAGAAGGATGAAAAAAATCAAAACCCTGGGGGAAGAATCCCCCAGACCCTCTCTTTTTTTTCAATGGGTGTCCTGCCAGGGGAGGATCACCGGGGCATCACCACCTGATCGGCCAACTGGAGCAGATCGATCTTGCCATTGGCATTCAGCGGCAACGCGGCCACCCTTTGCAAATGACGCGGCACCATATAATGCGGCAGTCGTCTGGCACAGGCTTCGAGAATTTCGGCATCCGGGAGTGGCGTGCCGCACACGAATCCCACCACGCAGGTGACATTCTCTCCGGAGGTGGGCCAGCCGATCACCGCCACCTGTTCCGTCCGGGCGGTCTGACGCAACACATGCTCGATTTCCGACAACTCCACCCGATATCCGCGAATCTTGAGCTGTCGATCCACCCGATCCAGATAGTGATATCCCACCCCGGCCTGCCAGCACACCAGATCGCCGGTTTTATACCAGCGTTGCGTCTGCCCTTCCGGGTCCGTATGCAAAAAATAGTGGCGTTCGGTTTCGGTCGGATGGTTCCAGTAGCCCGGCGTGAGCTGTGATCCGGACAAACACAACTCCCCCTTGACCCCTTCCTGATCCCGGATCAACGCACCGTCAACCCGCATGGCCGCCTGCTGTCCCGGATAGGGCAGACCGATGGGCACGTTGCCATTCAAACAGGCCTCCGGGGAGCGTTCCGGATCCCACAGATAGCCGGTGACGCAGATGGTGCCTTCGGTGGGACCATAGCTGTTGTCGAGGGTGGCGTTGGGGGCGGCGATCTGCCAGGAACGGACCGCTTCCAGGGTCAGGCGTTCTCCGCCGAATACGCACCAGCGCAACGAGGGAAACAGACCGGGACGCAGCAGACGCATCCGTTTCATGAAGGTGATCACCGCCGGAACCGATTCCCAGAAGGTCAGGGCGTGATCCCGGATGAACTGGGCCGGTGCCATGCGTACCGCTTCCGGAATTGGATAGAGACAGGCTCCCGCTGCCCAACAGAGAAATTGATCATAAACCGATGCATCGAAGGTCAGATCGCTGTGTTGCGAGAAACGGTCCTCGTGATCGGGTTGATAACGTTTCATCATGCCGGTCACGAAGGCCGCAACATTGTCATGCGAGACCATCACCCCTTTGGGAACGCCGGTGCTGCCCGAGGTGAACAGCAGATAGGCGAGGTCATGCCCATCGGCGCGGGGAGCCAGCAGATGAGGCGGTGTGCCCTCCAGAGCCTCTCCCGGAATGAAACGATGCCGGGTCAACGATGCGGCCCACTCCGGAAGCGTTGGATGATCCGGCAGCAGGATGGTCAGGGTCTGTTCCGTCTGTTCCAGCAGCGATTGGGCTTCCTGGGCGCAACGGGCATCCAGGATCAGCAGTTTCACCCCGGACAGATGGGTGATATGCCGGTTTCTGGAAACGGGGAAATGAGGATTCAGCGGAACATATCCCTTTCCGGCATACAGAATGCCCAATACCGACGCATAGGCGGTGAGGGAACGATAACCGAATATGGCCGCCGTGGGATGATCGGGCGCGGGATCGAAACGCGCGATTGCCGAAGCGATCCGTTGCACCTGTTGCAGCAATGCGTCGTAGCTATGGTATCGATCGTCCACGTAAAGGGCCGGGCGATCGCCATGACGGATGGCGTTCTGATGAAACCAATGGGCGATCTGGTTGGTGCCGGGTGCAGTCATGAGGGGCGTCGATTAGAAATGAATGCCGAAAATGGCAAAAAAGAATGAAGTGTCGGCCATGAAGGCGGAATCGGTCCGGTCCCAGATGCGCAGAATGGAGAAAAAGAGCCAGACTCCGGCTATTTTGCGGATCGTCACCAGGGTGGAACAGGGGGCGGCGTGTTTTCCCCGTTGGTTCTGTTCCCGCAGAATGCTGATGAAAATGGCGATTCCCAGCACAAAACAGTAAAACAGATAAGATCCGAATCGGGTGAAAGAGGGCATTTCGCCGCTGATGAGCAGCGTATCGAAATGTTGCAGCAGATGATAGTAGAAGTTTCCGAGAAAGGCCGAGGCCATGGTGGCGGCAAAAATGCGCCATTTGGGATGATTTCTGAAAAAGGAGAGATAAACCGGAAAGAAAAAGAAATCAACCAGCAACTCTTTGAAGTAATAATAATACCGGTTCCAGAAATCGATCAGCGTCTTGGCCAGCAGGGGCTTGTAGGTGTTGCGGAACAGGTTGAAGCCGAACAGACGCAGACAGCCGATGATCAGATGACCACTGATCGCCAGTTGCGTGGTTTCATAGACCATATCCACGATCAGACTGATCCAGAGCGTGGTCATGGCGGGCATCTGGGTGGTGCTGAGTTCGATGAGTTCCTGAAGGTGATACAGTTGAAACAGCGGTTGACGACCCGCTTCGGCATCGAAGAAGGCCCAGTCGAGCACGGTCAGCACCAGATCCCAAACAGAGGCCAACGCCAGCAGTTTGAGTCCGGCCAACTGGATTTTCGCCAGTTCAAGTCGCCCGTTGGCCCGCTTGGGATAGAGATAGTCAAGCCCTTTGCCATAAGGAACCTGACTGGCTCCCAGATAGGGCAGGCAGTAGATCAGATGGTCCACAAAACCGGTCTGCTTGAGCGAACCCCGTTTGCCCGAGTAGAGCATGAAGCCGATGCGCCAGATCAAAAAGGCAAAAAAGACCAGACAGACGGTCAGATTCGAGGCCACGGGCCAAGCGGGATCGTCGCGATAGTTTTCCGGCAGCAGCAGGGTGATGAGAATGAAAAACCAAAGAATGAGATGCAAGAATATCTGAGGATTGTTGCGAATGATTCTGGGAAGGATCGAGAAGGATTTCGAAATCTTGAAAAAAACATATAGTATCGAGACGATCAAAGCGGTATCGATCAGAAACCAGAGAGAATCATCGACATTCAGTTGGTGGAGCTTTTTGAAGAAGAAGAGTCCACCGGCCCCCAGGGTCATGATCCAGGCGCGACGCTCGGGGAACTGTTGAGTCAGGAACATCACGGGCAACAGGAAGAGAAACTCCGTATCCTGAAGCAGAAACAGAACCAGTACCCACAGGAGCGTATTTCCAAGAGGAACGACCGACCATTCGTGCAGGCGTTCGTTTTCGTGGAATTGGGTGATCTGCTGATAAAGATTGCTGAAGATCATTTGGAGCGTCTGTCGATCAGATCCAGAATTTTTTCGATGGATTCGAGTTCCACCGGATCGACTCCGGTTTCGGAAAAATCGATGTCAAAGGTGGATTCCAGGAAGGCGATGATTTCCAGCATGGCCAACGAATCGATCAGGCCGGATTTGATCAGTCCGTCGCTGTCGGCGATGCTTTCCATGGGCAGATCTGGACGCTTGATGGTGGCCAGAAACTGGATCAGTTTTTCACGATTGGTCTGAGTGCCCATGTGATCCCCTTGATGGATTCTTTGGTTCCAGCGGTGATTGTCGCGTCAGGAGGGCATACCCGAGGAGCCGGGGTGGCCTCATGGCGGGACGTTTCAGCTTTAGGTTCTTGGCATCCGGATCAGGGCGCGTTGGCCGGAGCGTTTCGCGCCAAGGAGTCGATTCGAACTGAATCCCAACTGAGTCAGATGTTTTGTACCGACACAAAATGCGCTATTTTTTTCAGATTTTCAAGTGACCTGCATCGGCTTGCAGGGAATTGGTCGAAAACGGTGTCGGAAAGGCGGTCGAGGCGCGCGCAGTATGCCGTTGAACCCATCCTGGACCTTCCTTCAATCAATCAACTTGTGTTCGAGGGCATAGCGGATCAGAGCCGACACGCTGACAAGTTCCAGTTTTTCCAGAATGCGACATCGTGGAGGCCATTCTGGACAGGCGGCAGCCGGACGTCCTGACCTGGGAGGAATTGCGCAAACCGTTTCCGATGATTTGGAGCGAACAGCGTGAGCGGTGGGGATTTCCAGAGCCGGTGTGATCGCGTTGGGATGTGATCGGACGTGCAGGACGGGCGTGTCCGGTTCCATGTCATCGCCAAACGGTAACAAAACGAGCAGGATGTACACCGCGATTGACCGCGCCATGGCGTCACTCCGCCCCCAAAGGCAGGATCACCACGACGGCCAACCCTCCCAAGGGACTCTCCTCCAAACGAAGATCTCCGTGATAGAGCGCGGCCAGGTTGGCGGCAATCGACAGACCAAGCCCGGAACCAGGCACGGTTTCATCCAGCCGTTGCCCCCGCCGGATCAACCGGCTGCCCTCTTTGGCCAATATCCCTGGACCATCATCGTGAATGGTCAGGCTGAAGAAACGCTCTCGCTCCCGCGCTCCTTGCACTCTGACTTGGCTTGTACCCCATTTGCAGGCATTGTCCAAAAGATTGCCCAGCAGTTCTTCCAGATCGCTGCAATCCCCCCGAAACAACAATCCCTCGATGCCGGTCAGGGTGAATTGAAGATTTTTGTCCGAATAGAGACGGTCCAGCGAAAGACACAACCCGGAGATCACTTCCGCCACATCACAGCGGGCTGTCAGAAGATTCCCTGTTCCCGCGATGCGAGCCTTGATCAGCCGATCCTCCAGCACCCCGGAGATGGCAGCCAGTCCCTCACGCAAACCGTCACCCAACTCTCCAGGGATGGACTGCGCTTCATTGCGCAAAATGGCCAACGGATTCTTCAAGGCATGGGCCAAATCGCCGGACTGGGAACGAACCCGTTCGAGCAACGTGTGTTGATAGCTCAACAGCGCATTCATCTCCTCCACAAGCGGTGCAACCTCTTGCGGAAATTCTCCGATCAGCCGCTGTTGCTCTCCAGAGCGAATGTCGGCCAGGCCCTTGCGCAGACGCATCAAAGGGATCAATCCAAAGCGTACCTGCAAAACCACCGCTCCGATCAGAGCCACCGCCAGCACCAGCAACATGCCAACCAACTGACCGGCAAAGGCTCGGCTCTCTTTTTTCACCCCTTCCAGCGGACCGGCGATCAAAAACAGCAGAGGTTGCTCTCCGTCGGGCAGATGAATGGCCTGCGCCAGAATGCCCATCGGCTGACCATTCGGCCCGTTTTGTTGAATCATCCACTTCTCTCCGGCAGGCCAGTCGGCAGAGCTGGCACGAAGATACTGCCCCGTCCATGAGCGGGAACGTAACAACGATCGCTCTCTGGTCTGGATCTCCCAATACCAACCGGAAAACGCAACGTGAAAACGCGGATCCGCCGGTTCCCATCCCAGTTTGATGCTCCCTGACTGCCATTCGGCAGCCGCCACCAGCTCCAGCAGGTGATCGTCCAACTCCTGTTCGAAACGTCTGGTCATGGAGTCTTCAAACAGTGAAACCATCCACACCCCGGTGATTGCCAAACTCAGCACAATCCAGACCACCGATCCGACAACCAGACGGTTGGTCAACGAACGGGATTCATACCAGTGCGCATTCAACCGGGTCATGGATCCGCACCCAGGCCGGGCAACACCGTCACCGTGGTCTGTCGCACAACGGAGCTGCATGCACCCCATCCGGTATCAGCCATGGCTCAACCGGTCGAGTAGCTGATAACCCAATCCCCGATGCGTGACGATGCGACCTCCACCCACCTTCTTGCGCAGTCGCATGATCAGCACTTCCAGGGAATTGGACTCCCCTTCCGTTCCCTGCTCGTAAACCCGTGCGGCCAGCTCTCCTTTTGAAAGGATGCGACATCCACCCAACATCAAACAGGAAAGCAGACGATATTCCATGGCCGTCAGCCGCAACAACTCACTGCCCAGATGAATCTGCCTGGACGCATGATCCAACGACAACTCACCGATGGCAATGCGGGGAGCAGCATGCCCGGAAGCCCGTCGGATCAAGGCGTCGACCCGTGCCAGCAATTCGGCCATTTCGAACGGTTTCACCAGATAATCATCGGCTCCTGCCCGCAATCCGGTCACCTTTTCCCGCCAGGTATCCCTGGCAGAGAGAATCAATACCGGAATTCGTATCCCACTCCGACGCCAGCGGTCGAGAACCGACAACCCATCCAGCATCGGCAACCCCAGATCCAGAATAATCGCTTCGTAAGGCTCCTGCCCACCCAGAATCCAGGCATCTTCTCCGTTGCCGGTGACATCCGTTACATAACCGGCTTCTCGCAGTGCCGCTGCAACCTGTTTGGCCAATTCCCGTTGATCTTCCACCACCAAGACCCGCATGGCATCCTCCTCATGGTCTTTTGTGTTGCGAATGCTCTTTCAACAAAGTGAGATCTTCCGCTCTGTATTTCCGTTTCAATACCACGCCATCCCGGCGCAGCAGCTTGACTTCATAGATCCAGGAGTCATTTTCGACTTCCAGTTCTAGCTTCAGAATGCGACATCCAGAATAATCCTGTTGAATTCTTACCAAAAGTTGTTCAACGGCAACGGCCTGGGGTCTGCTCTCTTGCGACGGGGCATCATCGCCAAAGGCTGAACGGACGCCCGGCGATAGCAGCAACAGAAGCAGAAGAATTCTCGAAAAATCAACCATCACCTGCACGACTCCCGTTGGGGTTGGTGCCACAACCCTACCAGAACAATCTGAACAGAAGCTGAACCACGTCATCAGGCTGCCATCACGGCAAGAGATTATGGTGGCAGACGACAAATTCACCCACATTTAAGAGGATGCCATGAGTCTCTCACACACGTCCGTTTCTCGCCAAGCATCTGCACAGGAGTTGCTGATTTGGGACAAAGGCACCCGCATCTTTCACTGGATGCTGGTCTTGCTGGTGGTCGGCGATGCGTTGACCGGCTGGATGGCTCCGAAATGGATGCTGAACTGGCATGTCGCCTTCGGTGCAGGCATCGGCATGTTGCTGATCTGGCGGATTGTTTGGGGGGTTTACGGTCCCGGTCCCAGCCGATTTGAAAATTTCATCCGATCGCCAGCAGCGGTACTCGGTCATTTGCGCTCGGTGGCCTCCGGCCATCCCCGCTGGCATGCAGGCCACAATCCGGCAGGCGGTTGGATGATCGTCGCTCTGTTGATCACGCTGACCCTGATCCTGATCACCGGCCTGATCGCCCTGGCCGGAGAAGAGAAACAAGGAATCCTGGCCGGTTGGATTTCCTATGGCGTTGGACATCTCTGCAAGGAGATTCACGAAGGGCTGGTCACGTTGCTATTCGTTTTGATTCCGACTCACATCGCCGGCGTCATCCTGGAAAGCCTGCTGGAACGGGAAAATCTGATCCGGTCGATGATTACCGGCAAAAAACGCCTGACAGCCATCCAGACGCTTCCCGAACTGCAACAGGCCAAACCCGTCCACGCCTTGATCTGGAACAGCGGCATCGCTTTGCTGCTCTGGGTGGGATATCTGGGCTTGGGCGAGCATCCCGCCCCGCTGGGACATGCCCCTTGGTCGGCCTCCGCTGCCGGTTATGCCAAAGCGTGCGGCGAGTGCCATTGGAGCTTTCATCCGAGTCTGCTGCCGGAGTCATCGTGGCAGACCATGATAAGCACTTTGGACAACCATTTTGGCGAAAATGCCTCACTGTCCGAAGATGTGCGCCGACAGATGGATGATTTGCTGCGCACCAATGCCGCGCATGCATGGGATACCAAGGCGGCCAACCAGCTACGCAGGGTATCCAAGGAGGAGCCTATGCGGATTACCGCCGCCCCCTACTGGCTGAAAAAACATCGCCATATACCCGCCGACAGCTACGCCAGCAAGTCTATAGGCAGTAAAAGCAACTGCCCGGCCTGCCATCAGGATGCCGAAAGCGGCCATTTCACCCCTCAAGCCATTCGCAACCCTAAGGAGAAGATCGCTTGAAAGCTTTCATTGTTTGGATGGTTGGCCTGGCCACAGTCGTTCCTCAACATGCCTGGTCTGGGGAGCAAGCCTCTCTGCTGGAAAAATACGCACGACAGGCACGGCAGGAGAGTCCCGACTTTACCGTTTTTCAACCCCAACGGGGAGAGCTTTTCTTCACCAGTCGACACAGCGGCGGTAAGCCGGATACACCCGCCTGCACCACCTGCCACGGAGCGACTCCAACCTCCTCGGGCATGACACGGGCCAACAAGCCCATCGAACCGATGGCCATCTCCAAAACCCCCAGCCGTTTTGCCGATCCCGACAAGGTGGAGAAATGGTTTGGTCGCAACTGCGATTCGGTGCTGGGAAGACCCTGCACGGCCCAAGAGAAAGGGGACGTGCTGGTCTATCTGCTCAAACAATAAAAATGAGCTGAGCGTGTCAACCAGGAATTTCGGTGCCGGGCAAAGCCGGCACGCATCAAGAGAAAAAAGGAGCCGATCATGTCACACAGAAGAGTCTGTTTTTCGTTATTGCTGATCGCCAGTGCGCTGCTGTGGAGTGACACGGCATGGGCCGATCGGCATGAGCGGATTCCGCCTGCCACCCATGCGCCCACGGTCAAGGCCTGCAGCGACTGCCACATGCTCTATCCGGCGGAGATGCTGCCCAAGGCATCCTGGGAGAAGATTATGAAAAATCTCGATAATCATTTTGGTGAAACTGCGACTTTGCCGGAAGGCGAACGCCAGGAGATCACCCGATATCTGACCCGCATGGCCGGGGATGGGGATGGCCGCGCCTGGGGAAGGAAGTTCCTGCGCGGGCTGTCAGAGGGGGATGCGCCGATGCGCATTTCGGAAACCCCCTATTTCCAACGCAAACATGGCAAGAAATTGTCCGCAGGCGTTTTTAAGAAAGAGGGAAGTCGCTCACCGGCCAACTGTCCGGCCTGTCACCTGCAGGCCGCTCAAGGATGGTATGAAGAGTGATGAGGATCGTCGATTAACTGGAAAATTTCGGAGATGGGGTATTCCAGAGCCGGTGTGACAGGGGTGGCGTGATGGTAACCATCCCCTCCAGGAGGAACCTGGAGGGGATATTACCCGCATCATCAGGCAGCAGTGGCCAGAGCCTTATCAACGAACTGTTGGGTATTTTTCTCGATGAACGTCCTGAGTTCATTTTGACTCTCGGTCAGGATGTTGATCACGCGGAATGCGTGGTCTTTCATATCCTTGGCCACTTCCGTGGTGATTTCAGCCTGGGTGCCCAGAATTTCCATGGGAGACTTGGCGGAGGTCAGTTCCTTGAGTTGGCGTGTGGTGACTGCGTTGAGTCCGTCAACCGCCTCAATTTGCTGTGCCGCGAGTTGAGAGATGATGTTTTCGTTGATCTTCCTCATTTCTGAGATGGAGTCGATCACGAATTTGCTCATTTCAGCCATTTTTTCGACGATTTCTTTGTTTTCCATGGTCTGTCTCCGTGGGCAATATGCCGGTCAGAAGGTTGGTGTTTATTTATGCTGCACTGCAACATAAACTACGCCATCCTCCACAGCATGTCAACAGGAAAAAAGTGCTGCCTCCAGGCCCTTCGGTTCCAAGTAAAGGAAATTGGCGTCATGAACGTTGGCCAAGGAGCGTTAACGGTTCAAGGCACGCCTTTTGCCTCATCTGAGCCAGCAAATTTTTTGACGTTTTTGTGCCGATTCAACCAGTTCAAGGAGTGAAAAGATGCCGCAACCCCAAACTGCCCCCAAACCGACTACCTATCAGGGCATTGCCGGTGATGTTCTTCTGCAATATTTCGAACGGATCGAACGCTTGGAAGAGGAGAGGACCGGGATCGCCGAGGATGTCAAGGCGGTGTTCCTGGACGCCAAAGACAATGGCTTTGACGTCAAGATCATGAGGGAGATCCTCAAGATGCGCAAGATGGAGCGGGAGGCGTTGGAGGAGCAGTAGAATATGGTGGACCTGTACCGTCAGGCCATCGGGATGCATTGAGTCAATTTCTTCGGCATGTTATCATTTCCAAGCAATCCTTTGCCGACGCAGGCGTGGTCCACATCATCTCCATCGGACTACGCCTGTAACTTCTCCTGAACTCCGACGGAACCATGCCGACCACCACCAAAGCCGATCTCGTTGCCGCAGTCCATGAAAAAAGCGGATTGAGTCTGCCGCGTTCGACCTCTCTGGTCGAACAGGTGTTTGAGGCCATCGTTCAAGAACTGGAGAAGGGAGAGACCGTGAAGTTGTCGGGCTTTGGGGTGTTCGCCGCGCGCAGCAAGAATTCCCGGCCAGGGCGGAATCCGAAAACCGGCGAACCCATCGAGATCACGGCCCGCAAGGTGGTGACGTTCCGGGCCAGTCCGTTGGTGTTGAATGACGACGAGAAGTAGCACAACGTCCTGAAACTACCCACGCCCATGCGCATCCCAGAACCCTGGATCGAGGCCACACTGCTGAAGCGCTATCAACGCTTTCTCGTCGATGCCCAGTTGCATGACGGATCGATCATCACCGCCCATTGCGCCAATTCAGGATCCATGCTCGGCCTCATCCCGCCGGGAGCGTCGGTGCTGCTGTCGGCGGCCACCGGACCAAGCCGAAGAACCGCCTGGACCCTGGAATGGATCCGTCTGCCTGAGAGTTGGGTTGGGGTTCACACAGGACGCACCAACGCTCTTGTGGCCGAAGCACTGAGCCGGGACGTCATTCCAGAATTGGCCGGTTACTCCGAAATTCGGCCCGAAACCCACTTCGACCGCCACACCCGACTGGATTTCCGTCTGCGCGGCTCAGACCGACCCGACTGCTGGCTGGAAGTCAAGAGCGTTACACTGCGACAGGGCCATCAGGCCCGTTTTCCGGACGCGGTGACCCGGAGAGGCCGCCACCATCTGGAAATATTGCAACAGGCCGTTTTGCAGGGGATGCGAGCAGTCCAGTTGTTCGTCGTGCAGAGAGGAGATTGCCAAGGCTTTGCCCCAGCGGCCATGATCGATCCGGCGTACTCGGATGCCCTGCACCAAGCCCGACGCCAGGGTGTGGAGATTTTAGCCTATGACTGCGTTCTTCAGCCTCCGGAATGGAGCATCCGGAACGCCATGGCGTTGGATTTTTGAGTTTCCATTGGGAGCGGAGAGGGGGGGTGCCCCTGGCGCACCCGTCGCGCAGTGTCGGGTTTTTCCGACTGGCGGCAAGGCGTGTTGGCGGTTCTGGTGTCTCGCGACAGGGTGGCACACAGACCGACCCGTGCGCGGAGCTAATTATTCTTAAAGTTTATTTTCACCCATGTTAAAATTTCTAAAAATATTTAAAACAACATCAAATCAAGTCGGACCAGAGTTCGTTTCATGTTCGACAACCATCTTCGCTATCGAACTGGTCAAATATTAGAAAATGATGTTAAACATTGAAATTGCGATGGAAAAGTCTGGTCCACAGGTTTTGGAGAATTCCGGGAGAGAGGAGAAAAAAGAGGGCGTTTCCGACTCCTTCTGGTCCGGAGGCTACCGAGTGGAAATCGAAACGATATCGGCTATCTATCGAAAATATTGGGATTTTCATGCACAAAAAAACCGCCTGAGAGGGCGGTTTAAAATCGAAGAAAAGCTCGCGGAATTTGAATGGCGTACCGAAATGGGATTTCCAAACCAAATTCTCCAGGACTTGTTGCAATGCAACATGGAGTAAAGTTCAAAAGCTGTTTTGGTCGCCAATTGATGTCACATATGACGATGCGGCATGATCTGCAAAAGCTTTTTTACGGCGCATCAGAATTTCTCCCCTGCGCCGCATGACGCCTGCGGACCCGTTGTGGCCGCGTTTGGTGGGCGATGACCTTGCCGTCATTCTCTGGTCCAGAGGTTAGGAGACGGTGAACAACCTCGTCCACGGAATCGTGGCGAACGAAGGCCCATTTGTGCGTCGGCAGTAGCATGGTGTGGTCATCCCAACCATCGCAGCACCTCCTCCCGGTCGCAATCGCACAGATCCCGCAGGTTTGATTTCATGGGTCGCCAGATCCGCTCAACACGCCCATCGGCCATGAGGGGTTCGATCAGCAACCGCGTCTCCTCAGGCCCCTGGAGCAGATGAATCGCCAGGTCAGCCAGCAGTGTCTCCCTGCGTTTTTTAAGAAACGCCACAGCCTCTTGCAGTGACATGATTACCTCCTACGTTACCACTTCTTCCGATCCAGCAGCGCCATGGGGTTGCGCTTGCGTCGGTGCTCGTTTCGCACGTCAGCTATCGCATTTCTGAGAAGACCTTGCCCAGACGTTCTCTCGACAGGCCACGCAATCGTTGCAGACCGGCAAGCCGTGCCATTTGAATCAACGCCTCCTCACCATCATGCCCCTGGGCATGGATAATTCTCGCCAAAACATTGAGTTCAGCCATACAGATTTCATCCACAGACCGGGCGTTGCCGTTAGCCTTTGGACGACGAAACACCGCCCACTGCTCTGCCGAGGCATCGGCAGGCCAGAAAAATTCAAACGACTCCTCTTTTGTAGTATTAAATTCCTTTCTGGCCAACGAGGTCACCAGATCCCGAATGCGAGAGCCTGCACGATGAAAGCCGTGGGCAGCTCCAACACGGCGCGCCAGGACGTCATTTCGCACCGGTCCCTCTACCGCAACAACATGCCGAATCATCGCCAGCAAGGTGCCACTGTAGCCGGGATCGTAGAACGCTTCCGGGTTGATGCCTTCCACGACACCAGCCGGATTGCTCTCAACAAACATCCCAAGCCTTGCCCCGCCAAAATCCTCATGACCGCCATCCGGAATCTGGATACCGGCATACCTCATCAGCGGCCCATCCTGGATTCGATCTTCCGGCAACTCAGATCGCACAGGTCTCAAGGGCACTACATTGTCAACGCGAGTCGTCCCGCCCTCATCTCCATCTTCGTCTGTCGTGCCTGAAGGTTGGGTTGCCTCCTGTCTGCAGGCCAATGCTTCAGCTTCAGCCTGCTTCGCATCCTCCCGCTTCTTTCTGGCCGCTTCCAGCAATTCTTGAAGTCTGGAATCGCATTTGTCCAGTGCGCCAGCAGGATCGGTCCACCACTCGGTTGACCAGATCCGCACGAGTTGCCAGCCCAATCCATTGAGCACCAGTTCCCGCAACTTGTCCCGATCCCTGGCAGTGGCCGACCGATGATAGGTTGCCCCGTCACATTCGACACCCGCCAGATAAACGCCGGGCACATCCGGATCAACGACACCAAGATCAATACGGAATGCCGAAATCCCAACCTGAGGATGAACCCTCCAACCACGCTGACCGAGCGCTCTGGCCACTTCGATTTCAAATGGCGACTCGAAATCTCCGACCGTGCCGAAAACGGCCTCGGCCAATGCCTGTGGGCCGCGCTCGGCGAATTCAAGAAAATGCTTGAGATCACGCACCCCTTCTGAACCGGTTCGTGCAAGGTCGATCTGTTCGCCCCGCAAGGAACCAAACACCCGCAACGCATGACGGGCACGAGTGATGGCCACGTTGAGACGCCGTTCACCGCCAACTTTGTTCATCGGGCCGAAATTCATGCTGACGTGTCCCGCGCGGTCCGGTCCATAGGTCAGCGAGAAATACATGATGTCGCGCTCATCACCCTGTACCGACTCGAGATTTTTCACAAACACAGCCTCAGGATTGCTTTCGGCGAAGTGTTCCTCGATGGACGGATCGCGGCGGCGCTCCTCGTCGAGCAAATCTTCGATCAAGCGTTGCTGTTCACTGTTGAATGTGACAACCCCGATCGTCATCCGGTCCTTGATAAAGGCCGGTTCCTTGAGTTGACGCACCAGATGATCGACCAGAGCTCGCGCTTCCCCCTTGTTGATGCGGGCACCGCCCTTTTCGTAGACACCATCTGCAACATGATGATAACTGACTGCCTGGTCGTCCGTTACCGGCGATGGGAATGTCACCAATCCACCACCATAGTAGCGATGGTTCGAAAAGGTGATCAGACTTTCGTGTCGGCTCCGATAATGCCAGGTCAAACTCAACTCCGGCAGATTGCAGCCCAGACATTCGTCGAGAATGCTTTCGAGTGCTTCGTCACTGTCTGCATCATCGTCCGAGTCGTCACTCCTGGCAAAAAAATTGGTCGGCGGGAGTTGCTTTGAGTCGCCCACGATCACCACCTGCTTGCCACGGGCCATGGCACCAACCGCATCCCAAACCGGGATCTGGCTGGCTTCGTCGAAAACCACCAGGTCGAACGGCGCCACCTCCGTGGACAGAAACTGAGCGATCGACAAGGGACTCATCAACAAACAGTGGGCCAGTCTGGGCAGCGCGTTCGGCAGCGAATTGATCAACTGTCGCAGTGGCATGTGCCTTTTTTGTTTCCGGATCTCGTGACGCAGAATGCCCCATTCCGACGACCGCTTGACGTCCTCCTGATTTGGCAAGGAGGCGCACAGACGCGCCCTGATCATCTGTCTGGTCAGTTGATTGAATGTATCGTCCAGCGTCTTGAAGGTCTCGATTTTGCGGGCATGTTCTGCCGGAACAAAGCTGCGCAACACTTCATCCCGATCCACCAAGGAATTGATCCACCAGCGATTGTAGTTGACTTCAAAGGTTTTTTGTATGCTGTCGATCTCCACAGTGCCATTTTCGACGGACTCAAGCAAAGGCCCAAGCCCCATCCCGATGGCCTCGTCACGCCTCTTCCGCCAAGCACACCAGGCGCGCAGTTTTGGTTCCAAGGTCAGAATGGCTTTACAGAATTGGCTCAACATGCCCGGTGTGGCATTTCTTGGCACCATCATTTCTTGACCGGCCACCAGACCGTCAATAATCCTGGTCATTTCTTCAAAATGGGCCATCACCTCGATCAACCGGTGTGCGGCGACCGCGACCGTACCGCCCGCTTCAAGCAGTGCATTGGCATCACCAAGAAATCGCTCCACCTGTCGCTTGATATGGGCAAAAAGTTCGGTCGTGGTGCCGAGTACACCCATCGCGGCAGACAATTGCTGCCGAAATGCAATCACGCGCTCCACATCGACACGTCGTGTCCCAAGTCCATTCCACAAACCGGCGGTTTTGGTCGCCAAATCCCCAAATTCCAGGAGCTCCTGATCCAACGCCTTGATCTGGAGCAAAATATCCAAATCCTGACCGCAAACTGGCTTTGCCTTTGGACCCGCCGCGCTTTTGCCGACCAGTTGCTTGCGCACTCGTCCTTTAAGTAGCAGACTTTTTGGCCACCAGGTGGCTGCCGCCTCCTGCCAGGTCGCCCGCAGACCCGTCAAATCAAGTTGCATGGCGTCATGCAGTGCATAAGAGAGCGACAAACCATCAGCAAGTTCCTGCCGACGCTCCAGCAGTACCAGCCCCTCTCCCAGCCGCTCGATGATGGTGCGGATGTCGGGACGCAGTACAAAACGCCAATCCTGTCCGGCAGCCAATGGCAACACCGTTGCCAACTCTGTCAACCCATGCCGTCCATTCCTGTCCAGTTTGATCGCAGGCAAACCGGAGACTTCGGAGAAGGCCGCAACCGCCTGCTCCAGTTCCTGACATACATGGATCAACTTCCGCGCCGCTGCGAGCAGGGACGCTTGCCACACGGGAGACCACTCGTTGCGTTTGATCGCAGCCAGAGGATTGGCGGCGATACGCCCAACCTCCCTGGCGTTGGTGTGCAGTTGGTCGGCCAACTGGCGCAAGGCTTCCAGATCTTCCCGGTCATGGCTGTCCACGGAAGACCATGACAATTCCACCAACGGCACATCCCGTTCATGAATGACCAGACCGATGGCCTTGAACGCGGTCAGACCATTCCTCTGCACCCGATGCAGCCTCTCGACATAAATGTTCAATTCGGCGCGCAGATGCTGGAGTTGCTGCGCCCGCAACCGCCATTCGTCCTGATCAACCTCTCCCTTGGCTTCCCATGCCGTCTGCAACTGAGTCAGCACATCCATCTTTTTGGCTTTGTTGCTGTGCAACTCCAGGCAGAATTCACCCAAACCGACGGCCTTGAGGCGACGATAGACCACATCCAGAGCTGCCGTCTTTTCCGCCACAAACAACACCGACTTGTCTTCGGCCACACATTGAGCAATCAGATTGGCGATGGTCTGGGACTTGCCTGTGCCCGGCGGTCCGATCAATACGAAATCCTTGCCCCTGGCTGCCGCGATCACCGCTGCCAACTGGGAGCTGTCCGTTGGAAGAGGCGTAAAAATCGCCTCCGGTGCAAAATCCGTATCCAGCTTCCGTGGCTCCGGGAAGGAAATGCCCCCCGAATAGGGATCGCGCGGCGTATCCATCAAATGCCTGACGACCGGATTGCGCTTCAAGGTAGCGGTTCGATCAACCAGATCTTTCCACATCAGGTATTTGGCAAAACTGAAACTGCTGAGAACCACATCCTCGACAACCTCAAAGCCGCGCACGTCCTTGGTGGCCGCGCGTACCGTCCGCCAGATTCCGGCGATATCGAGACCAGAAGCGTCTTTGGGCAGTTCACCTTCAAAACCGGGAATGTCCAGACGGAAGTCCTGGCGCAGCATCTCCAGGAGGGTCAGATTGAAACGCGACTCGTCGTCGAGCAATTCAAGACGGAAGCCGGAACGCACACTGCGACGTTCCAGGGTGACCGGAATCAGAATCAATGGCGCGCGGTAGCGAGTCTCCTTCTCCTCCCGTGACCACGACAGAAAACCCATCGCCAGGAACAGGGTATTGGCACCTCCTTCCTGCAACGCCGAACGGGAACTGCGGTAAATCTCTACCAGTCGACTGTCCAGTTCTTTTTCCGGCAGACCGACGAATACCTCATCGCGTCCCAGCGCATCCAGCGCCAGTTCACGTCGGGCATCCTCATGGTGGCGTTCCTCATGGATGACAAGATTTCTCGGATCGTTCCCATCGCCCATGTCTGGTCGCGGCAGGATCTTGAATTTTCGTCCACCAGCCAGCAGATCCTCGAACCGGCCCGGGTCGGGTGTATCGATGACAACCGCACGCTTGCCGGAGCGAAAATTCAGCAAGGAGTTGCGCAGCGACAAATCCAGAAGCTTGCGTTGCCAACGATCCAGGCGTCCCTGAACCCGCCCGGAGATCTCCGAGGGATGGGTGGTGATCTCGGCAAGATCGGGAGGGCTTTCAAATTCCGGCTCGGTCTGCACCTCTTCGGCTTCTGGTATGACCGTCTCCAGTGTTTCCGCGCTGGCCAGAGGACGAATGCGCTGCATCCGAATCCGCCGTATATCGACCGCCAACTCAAACTTCTCTTCTTCGGCCTCGGAGATTTTCTGATTGCCTTGCTCAATCGCCATCTTGAAGGTTGGAGCCGGTCGCTGGCAGACAAAAGTGGTCTCGAACACCACCAGTTCATCCAGTTTGCTTCGTTTCCGCAGGGCGGTGACGTCATCCACCACTGCCGAGGAAAAATCCTCGGCGAGCAACCAGCAACCAATAAAGGCATGCCCGTGGGTGAACACCAGGATCGGATTGAGCCCGCACTGCTCCAGGCAACTGGCAAACAACAGAGTGATATCCAGGCAGGTAGCCACACCGCCGGAGAGAATCTGGCTCGGAGAGCGGACCTTCTGACCCTCCTTTTCAAAGCTGGACGGGGGCAAAGCGTATTCCAGCCCCAACGAACAGACCGCGCTCCAGACCGCCGAGAGCAACTCCCAGGCGCGTTCCTTGGTGCCCTGTGTATATCCGTTCAGGGCCGGATTTTTGCCATGCTTGCGCAGGACTTCAGCGGCTTTCTTGAGTACCTTGTCAACGGCTGGATCATTGGGCTGGACAAACGCCCCCACCAATTCAGGCACTGACCCGATTCCCCCCCACTGGTTGCGCGCCAGCAGTTCGATGGGGATCTCCAACCGGTTCAGTTCAAGACCGACCTGTCGCAGTACCAGAATCGCCGTGGCTGTCTCGGCTTCTGTCAGTCTGGCCAGCATGCCACCATCCAGGCCGATATCCAGCGTTGCGACGTGAAAACGCTGCTTTGCACCCACCTTTGCAATCTGCCAGGTGTGGGCTTTCAAAAACGCAGGATCCGATGAGATCGTCAGTTCCAGGTCTTCGAGTGCCGAGTCGCCATCATTGATAATGACGATCTCGCGCAGAACCGGGACTGAATTCTGATGGAAGGCGAAGGAGATTTTGCGGGTGATCGTCGCGCTCAGCGTTACGGTCGGAGCGGGATCGTTGTCAGAATGGTCTTTGCGCTCACTTGCCACGGTTTCAAGGATCATTGATCTTATCCAAGAGAGTTATTCTACAGAGGAAGCCAGCAAACAATAATGATTATTAATGCATAAAATAATAAAAATAATTAAATAATGTTTTCTTTACACATATCTGCCATTCTCATAACGCTCAGAGATCCTTCTTACAATTTTCTATCATTTCTCTTTCAAAATCTGATAATTAAAACAGGTAAACCCCCGGCTCTGCCGGGGTGACAGTAGAAGTTTGACATTTACAGGAGTCCACCGGGACACTTCAAGGCTGTGAGCCGCCAAGCACACGGACAAGGAGAATCCCGATGGACCAGACAGGAAGCCTAAACCACTCCGAGTGGGAGTGCAAATATCATGTTGTGTTCATTCCGAAGGGGCGTCGCAAAGCTTTGTATGTACAGTTGAGGCAGGTCTTGGGGCAGGTGTTCAGAACCCTGGCGCAGCACAAAGAAAGCCGGATAGCAGAGGGGCATCTGATGTCAGACCATGTGCACATGTTGATCTCGATACCACCAAAGTGCGCGGTATCTGAGGTCGTTGGGTATATCAAGGGGAAGAGCGCGATTCACTTGCTTCAATTTTGACCCGGAATGCCGCCTTCAGGCGGCCAATAACAGTCCGTTGATAAAATATAAATCATCTGATATACTGTTGCCATTGAACCTG
>JADGBU010000322.1 GCA_015231295.1 Magnetococcales bacterium
TTCTTGGCGCAATCAAGCCAACCAGGTTGTCGAGCCAATTGGACATCGTCTATCCCCTGGAAAAGCCAAGCACGGTGCGATTGGGGCGGGTGGTGCCGGAACTCCCGGCGATGGCCTGCTCGATCACCCGGATGCGGCGCAGCAAGTCCGCCTCTGAGCCGTATTCCACCGTTTTCCCTTCGTGGACGATGCGCAGGGTACCGGCGGCATAGGCCTGCTTGAGTCCGTCCAACTCTGTTTGGGTAAAAGTCATCGCCGTCCCTCCCGCCATCTATCACGCGCGCTGCCCAGCCACGATTCACGTTTTTTCCCTGATGCGATCCTGGGCTTTTCTGGTACCATGATTTTTGGTTTTGTGGGCAGGATGATCCTGGGGGCGGGAATCTCCAAACCCTCCTTCATGGGGAACGCCTCGCGGCGTTCGGCCTCCTTGTTCAACTGCAGACCCATGGACGTCAGGCCGTGCAGGGCCGCCATGGCGTAAACCCGGCAGTCCAGGGCCTCGTTGCGGTCGCCATCCTTTTTGTGCCACTCGCGTACCTGACGGCCCTTGATGTAACGGGTGGCGACCTTCTCTGACGTCAATTGGCGAAACCACTCGGCATCCCGCTCCTTCGGGAAATGGCAGTACCCTGGCCCAGGTTCTTGAATGCGCAACCGGGCGTAGATCGCCTCCTTGGCCGTGTCCACGCCGATCGCAAACAGAGGGACACGGGCTTTGTTGTTCGTCCGTCCAACTTTTGGCCAGATCAATTTTCCAGGCCCACCTACCCCCTTGATCGGCCAGATTCTTCCGGACTGGCGCGCCTTGCAGAACAGGTAAACGCCCTGGGCATGGTGCTCACCAGAGTCGATTGCAGCGGCGCGGATGTGAAAATCGGGCAATTGTCGGGCATGTAGAAACGTCCGCTGCAGCAGCACGTCAAGATCATTCCAGATTGTCGGGCTGGTCGGGTCGCCATAAAGCACCCGGTAGTCTATCGACCAGGACTCCTCATCCCGGCCCCAACCGACAAACTCGATTTCAAAACGGTTGTCCTGCACGTCCACACCGACGGTGATCAATACGACGCCAGCGGGGAGGGTTGGTCCAAAATCCTCTCGTCGGGCCATCAACCCTTCGCTGTCCAGTTTCTCGGCGGTCTCTTCCCACGATTGCGCCAACACCGTATTGATCCATTCCTTCAGTTGAAACGGGTCACGGTGCTTCTCCCCATGCTCCACCGCGATATCCCCCCATGAATTCCAGCCGAGTGGGCAATACAGTCCGTTGAGGTGAAATCCCGCCGCCTTTCTGATGCCCGGAGAACTGGCGATCCATTTCCCGTTGAGCAGCATTTTTGTTTTGTGAAACTCCTGGATCTCTGCTTCGCAATGCACGCAGACATAATGCGCCAAGTGGCGTTGGCCTTTCGCGAACCGGATCTGCGCCCATTCCAGAATCTGCAATGCGTTGCAGAACGGGCATGGCACCCAGTAGTACCGCTGATCGCTTTCCTCAAACGCCTTCTCGATCCGGGAGAAGCCCTTGATGGTGGGGGTCGAGGTCAACAGGATCTTTTTGCTGTTGCCGAAGGTGTTGGTGCGCCGCAGCGCCAGGCCCACCGGGTCACCCTGGCCATCCACATCGCCTTCAAAACGGTCAATCTCGTCCAGGAAAATAAAGCGCACCGGCATGCTGGACAGCGACGCGCTTGAATTCGAGCCGACGATGCTCAAAATCCCGCCCCTGAACTCCTTCAACAACATGGTGTTGCCGCTGTCTCTGCTTCTTGAGTCACTGACCAGACCTTTCAAAACGGGACTGGCTTCGATCATCGGCGTCAACCGCTGTTTCGAATATTTCTCAGCGGTGCCAAGCGTGGGTTGAACCATCAGGATCGGGCCGGGCGTCAAGTCAATGATGCTGCCAATCCAGTTCAAGCCAACTTCTGTTTTTCCAAGCTGTGAAGCCATCATCACCACCACCTTCTGGTGGGATGATGATTCAGACAGGCAATCCATGATCTCCTGCAGGTAGGGGGTCCGGTCAGTGCGCCACGGTCCAGGCTCTTTTGCTGACACCGACGACAACACCCGGTTCCGGTCCGCCCATTCTGAAACGGTCATTCTTGGCGTTGGCTTGCGCCCCGCACGAGCGGACAACAGATGAGATGAAAGGACCATGAGATTTTCTCCCCGCACCTGTTTACGATGCGTCGGAGGCGTCCAGCGCAACGCCACGATCTTTTGCCACTTGCTCAAAGGTTTTGCCGCCAGAACCTTCCAGGTAGGCGATTTTTCCCGTGGCCTGAATGAAGCGTTTCACACCCACGTCGACGTAAACCGGGCTGATTTCCATGGCATACACCCGGCGGTGGGTCAGGTGACCGGCCATGATCTGGGAGCCGGAACCACTGAACGGCTCGTAGCACAATCCACTCGGTGGCACATGCTGACGCATCGGGATGCCGAAGCAATCCAGAGGCTTGGGCGTTGGATGCTCCGGGCGATCCTCGCCAGACAGGGATTTTAGATCCCAGACCGAGGACATGGATTCGGCATCGTCGATCCTGGCGGGACGATTGCCCCGGATCCATCCATAGAAGCAA
>JADGBU010000039.1:0-10244 GCA_015231295.1 Magnetococcales bacterium
CATCCTTGGCATTGACATCCGCCCCCTTGGCGATCAGGGCTTGCACTGTTTCAAGATGGCCGTCCTCAGAGGCCCTCATCAGTGCAGTCCGGCCTCTGCCATCCTTGGCATTGACATCCGCCCCCTTGGCGATCAGGGCTTGCACTGTTTCAAGGTGGCCTTTCGAGCAGGCAATCATCAGTGCGGTCCAGCCATCGCCATCCTTGGCATTGATATCCGCCCCCTTGGCGATCAGGGCTTGCACTGTTTTAAGCTGATCTTTCGAGGAGGCAATCATCAGTGCGGTCCAGCCCTTGTCATCCTTGTCTTTGACATCCGCCCCCTTGGAAATCATCAAACTCAATCCCCCAGCGATCACAATCGCTGATAACGTCATCACAACCCTGCTCAACCAACGCGATGGACGCATAATCTTTCATCCTTATCAATAAGTTATTTTCTGTTTACGATCATCCAAAATCATTTAGGAAGAGAAAAAAATCAAACCCAACACCCTGGAGGCGTTGCCTCCAGACCTCCACCGGGGGCGATAATCGCCCCCGGACCCCCGTGATGGAAAACGCCTCAATCGCAGGTACGCAATCGTCCCCAGGCCCGCTGATATTTTTGCAACCGCGCCTGATCCCGATCGGTCATCGGCCTGGCCAGACGCCGAATATCCATATTGTCTTCCAGATCGAGCATCTTCACCCGTCGCGCCATCGGATGCGCCGCAATCCGCTCGATATAGGCTTCATAGGACTCCCCATGCCGATGGGTCAGACAATCCAACGCTTCCAGCACCGTTTTGGAAAATCCCATCCCCCGCAACATGTCGAACGTCACCTCGGTATCTTCGATCACATCGTGCAACACGGCGACCATGCGCTCCTCGTCGTGTTCCAGACGCATCATGATCCGCAACGGATGCAGAATATAAGCGCAGCCGGATTTATCCACCTGTCCCAGATGGGCCTGCGCGGCCAGTGCGATCGCTTGATCCAGGGTTGCCATCGCCGGATCCGACTCACGCCACCGCCAGCATGCGATCCAGCGCAATCTTCGCCGAACGGGCGACCCCCTCGGGCACGGTGATCACATTGACCTCCGTGCCTTGCACCAGATTTTCCAGAGTCCAGCACAGATGCTGCGCGTCGATGCGAAACATCGTGGAACACATGCAAATGGTCGGGCACAAAAAATGAATCTCCTTGTCCGGCATTTCATGTTTCAACCGGTTGACCAGATTCAATTCCGTGCCCACGGCCCACACCGAACCCGGCGGAGATTCCCGCACACACTTCTGGATCAATTCGGTGGAGCCGCGCAGATCGGCCATGCGACACACTTCGAAGGCGCATTCCGGGTGGACGATCACCCGGATTCCCGGATGACGCGCCCGGAACAGCTCCACATGGGCCGGCTGAAACATCTGATGCACCGAGCAATAGCCATCCCACAAAATCACCTTGGCCTGTTTCAGGGTTTCCGGCTCCACGCCGCCCATGGGTTGGGTCGGATCCCAGACCACCATCCGTTCCAACGGCACCCCGAGGGTGAACGCACTGATGCGCCCCAAATGCTGATCGGGAAAAAACAGCACCTTCTCCCGCTGCGCGAAGGCCCATTCCAGAATGCGGGTCGCATTGGACGAGGTACAGACCACGCCGTTATGATCGCCGCAGAAGGCTTTCAGATCCGCCATGGAGTTGACATAGGTAATGGGCGTCACCAGGCTTTCCACATCCATCACGGTGCCGAGCGCGCGCCACGCCTCCTCGACCCGGGGCAGATCGGCCATATCGGCCATGGAGCAGCCTGCGGCCATATCGGGCAGGATCACGGTCTGATGCGGCGCGGAGAGGATATCGGCCACCTCGGCCATGAAGTGAACCCCACAAAACACGATATGCCGGGCATCGGCCCGTTGCGAGGCCATGCGGGAGAGTTTCAGGGAGTCACCGGTCAGATCGGCGAATTTATAGACCTCCTCCCGCTGATAGTGATGACCCAGGATGACGCAATCGGAGCCCAGGGTCTGCCTGGCGATTTGAATGCGACTATCCAGATCGGCATCGGAGAGTTCATAATAGGGTTCCAGCGGGATCATCGGGATTTTCCTTCCATGAAGAGGCCGAAGACGGCAAACCATTCGGAAACATGAGCAAGTTTACCAATCCTTGGGAACAACGGAAAGAGGCGTTGCGTCAACAGGCTCTGGCGATGGGGTTTGCGCTGGCCGGATTCGCCCCGGCCCGTCCGCCGCCGCACGCCGAGGCGTTGCAACCCTGGCTCGATCGCGGCTGTCACGGCGGCATGAACTGGCTGGCCCGCGAACCGGAGCGTCGGGCCGATCCGGGCCATTGGATGACGGAAGCGGGGATTATTCTGGTTTTGGGGTTCAATCTCGCACCGGCTCCGGCGCGCCCCGACGACGACACCCCCGACCGTGGGGTGATCGCCTCTTATGCCCGTCATGGGGATTATCATGATTTCCTGAAAAAAAAGCTCCAGGAACTGATCGCATGGCTGGAAACCGAGATCGGCCATCCGGTCTGGCATCGTTCGTTCGTGGACACCGGCGCGGTGCTGGAAAAACCGTTGGCCACGGCGGCGGGTTTGGGTTGGCAGGGCAAGAACGCCTTGCTGATCAATCGCCGTTACGGTTGCCGGGTGATGCTGGCGGAACTGTTTCTGGCTCTGCCCTTCTCTCCGGACGCGATGACGCCCGACCATTGCGGCGCGTGTGTGCGTTGTCAGCGGGCCTGTCCCACCGGAGCCTTGAGCACGTCCTATCAAATCGACGCCTCGCGTTGTCTGGCCTATTTCACGGTCGAGAGTCGGGATCCGATTCCCCGCGCCTATCGGCAGGCGATGGGCAATCGCATTTTCGGCTGCGATGCCTGCATCGATCCCTGTCCCTGGAACCGTTTCGCTCCGATCACCCCGCAACCGGTTTTGATCGGCGGCAGCGATCACCGCTCCACCCGTTCTCTGACCGAGTGGGCCGCGCTGGATGGGGTTGCCTTTCAGGGTTTGTTTCGGCAGACGCCGGTGAAGCGGATCGGTTTGACCCGATTTTTGCGGAACGTGGCCACCGCGCTGGGCAACTGGCACCATCCCGACGCGCTCCCGCCCCTGCTGCGATTGATGCGGCACGAAACTCCCCTGGTACGGGGACATGCGATCTGGTCGTTGGGCAATCTGATGGCTCACGCCGAACCGATCGCCGAAAAGAGCGGATCGCCCTCCCCGATGGTCCGGATGGTCCGGGAGGAGCTTCAGGCCGCATCGCTTCGGGAACAGGATCCCATGGTGCAAGAGGAGATCGAGTGGGCCTTACACCCGCCACTCTCCCTCCTCGGCTGAACATTTTTCCAGCGAGGCCATCGCATCGGCCCGGATGGTCATGCGATAACGGGCCGAAACCTGACGGGCCGATCGGACCCGACGCCATTCGGAACGGGCCATCACATCGATCGGGAGATTCCCCCGCAGGGGTATGGGTTGCACCTTGCCTGGTTGTTCCGGAACGGTTTCGCTGCGCGCCTTGGCCAGGCGTGCGGCGATGGTTTCGTAGCGATCCCCCTTTTGGGCGAACGCCACGCCACGTCCCGCAGAACGGGGGTCGCGCAGATCCGGACGGACCGAATCGCCGGGCAGACTTTTTTGCACGTGACGGGCTTCCAACTCCTGGCCGTCATCGGTTTTCAGTTCATCCACCGCATGACGCAGGGCGGCATAGGTGGAAACGGTGGTGGCATTTCCGAGGAGTACGGAGCCGTGCGGTAGATTGATCATGGCGGTTCCCTCCTGGCAGACTGTCCAGAAATTCTTCGCTTCATGATATTCTATCGGCCATTACTGCAAAGAGATACACCTTTTTTTTCAATAATGGTCATCGCATTGCTTCAACCAGACACCACGCCCCCTTTTCCCGGCGCAACGACCATCTCTTCCACAAAGAACTGACGAAACCTCTTCTCGGGCATGGGCTTGCCAATCAGATATCCCTGAATCGACTCGCACCCGCGCTGATGCAGATAGGCACGTTGCTCCGGCGTTTCCACCCCTTCGGCGACCACATGCAGTTTCAATCCACGGGCCATGGAAAGAATCGCTTCGACAATGGCCCCATCCCCGTGACAATCCGGCAGATCGCGCACGAACGATTGATCAATCTTGAGCGTATTGAGCGGAAACCGTTTCAGATAGCCCAACGAGGAGTAACCGGTTCCGAAGTCATCCATGGCCAGAGAGACTCCCAACTCCCGCAATCGTTTCATGATGCCGACCGCTTTTTCCACATTTCCCATGACCATGCTTTCGGTGATTTCAATCTCCAGACGATCCGGAGAGAGTTGGGTCTGCTCCAGGAGGTCACGGATCTGCTCCAAAAGATCGGTTTGTTGAAACTCTCTCGATGAAAGATTGACCGCCATCTTGAACGGACGCGGACTTTCCTTCGCCAATTGGGCGGTAAAAAGGGAAGCGGTCAACAGCACCCGTTTGCCGATGGGCAGGATCAGACCGGTCTCTTCGGAGAGGGGAATGAACTGGCCGGGATTGACCAGCACCCCATCGGAGCGCACCCAACGGACCAGGGCTTCAGCTCCGCACAGGCGATCGCGTTCCAGATCCCACTTCGGCTGATAATAGGGAACCAACTCCTCCCGATCGAGGGCCTTGTAGAGATCATCCTCCATGGCGAGACGATCGAACGCCTTGATGTGGACATCCTTGGAGGCGAACAGAAACGTATTGCGTCCCGCCTCCTTGGCCTGATACATGGCCATATCGGCATGTTTGATCAGGGTTTCCATATTGCTGGAATCATTGGGAAACAACGCGATGCCGATACTGGCGCCGACGTAGACGTTCTGGCTGACGATGTGAACCGGTTGACGCACCGAACCAATCACCTTCTGCGCCACCAGGGCGGCATGATCCGGGCTGTTGATATGCGCCAGAATGATGGTGAACTCATCGCCTCCCAGACGGGCCACGGTATCGCTTTCCCGCACGCAGGCTTTCAGGCGTTGGCTGATCTCCTTGAGCAGATCATCCCCGGCGGCG
Organism: Magnetococcales bacterium; assembly: GCA_015231295.1. Classification (GTDB taxonomy): domain Bacteria; phylum Pseudomonadota; class Magnetococcia; order Magnetococcales; family Magnetaquicoccaceae; genus Magnetaquiglobus. Next base: position 5,056 of record JADGBU010000039.1, read on the forward strand.
TGACCCAGGGTGTCGTTGACCCACTTGAAGCGATCCAGATCGATGAACAGCAAGGCCATTTGAAATTCATGCCGCTTGGCATGAACGATATCCTGCGCGAGCCGTTCCTGAAAGAACATCCGATTGGGCAATCCGGTCAAGGCATCGTAGAACGCCAACCGTTCGAGTTTGTGTTCCACCGCCTTCTGATCGCTGATGTCCAGAAAGATGGCCATGTAGTGGGTCAGTTCACCAGCTCCGTTACGAATCGCGCTGATCGACACCCATTTGGGAAACACCTCGCCATTCTTGCGTCGGTCCCAGATCTCCCCTTCCCACTGCCCCTGATTGGCCAGAGCCGACCACATATCGCGGTAGAAATTCGCATCATGGCGGCCCGATTTGGTGATCGAGGGCGATTTGCCCATCACCTCCTCCAGGAGATAACCGGTGATCCGCTCATAGGCCGGGTTGACATCGGTGATCACCCCTTTGGCATCGGTGATCAGAATGGCTTCTCCCGCCTGTTCGAACACTTTGCGGGAGAGCAGCAACGTCTCCTCGGCCTGTTTGCGCTCGGTGATGTCGTTGATCACCCCAACGAACATCCGCACGCCACTGATGCTCATCTCGCTGACGAACAACTCGCCAGGAAAGGTCGAGCAATCCTTGCGCTGACAAATCAACTCCTGACGAACGCCGATCACCTTTCGTATGCCGGTTTCCAGATAACGATCCACCGATTGATCATGGATCTCCCGCATCGACTCAGGCATCAACCGGTTTACGTTTTGTCCGATGATGTCTCCGGCCTCATACCCGAATGCCCGTTCCGCCGCCGGATTGAAAATATGCACGATCTTGTTGGCATCCATGACGATGATGGCATTGAGTGCCGTTTCCACCACGGCGCGCACCAAAGCCTCGCCACGCAGACGCACCTGCTCGCTCTCCCGGAGTTCACGGGTCATCTCCTCGGCCAGGGCGTAGGCCCGTTCCCGCGCGGTCACCAACTGCCAGACAAACAATGCAAACAACACGCTGATACACAAGCCGGACCACAAAATCAACCGGTCGCCCTGTTTGATCAACAGGCCATCGAACGCCGGCATCGATCGAAAATGCAACGTCCAGTGACGCCCTCCGAACTCCAGAGATTCCACCCTGTGAAACCGGGGAGCGGCGGTCATGGAGTCCACGCTGACATGCGAGTCGAACAGCAAGTTCTCCGCAGTCGCCGTCGGACCATCAAAAATTTCCAGATCCAATCCGACCGCGTAGTATCCAAGAATTCCGGTCAGCAGGTCATTGACCCGAAAGACCGAATAGGTCCAGCCCTCCAGATGGTTCCGGCGATCCTCCGGAGTATTCAGCGGACTGCCATTGCGATAGACCGGGACGTAGATCAGAAGTCCGGCCTGGGGATGATCCTTCCCGGCCTGCACCAGCATCACCTTGCCGGACATCACCGCCGTACCCGTCGCCCACGCCTGATCCATGGCCGCCCGCCGCACCGAATCGGCGTACATGTCATAGCCGAAGGCACGCAGATTGTTATCCGTGAAGGGTTCGATATAGACAACAGAAGTGTAAAGAGGACGTTTTCCATCCGGATGGATGGTGTAAGCGGAAAAACCTTCCTGGCGCACCGCTTCGATATGGCTGTCTTTCTCTTCGGTAGAAATCAGCCGGGAAAAACCGACGCCCTGAATGCCGGGAAAACGCACATCGAGTCGCAATGCGGCGACATACTCCCGAAACTCCTGTCGATCGACATGGCTGGAGGCCGCAAACAGACCCCGCGCACCCAACAGCACCTGTTCCTGGGCGGCCAATCTCTCGATCATGCTCGTGGTGACGGCTTGCGTCTGATGATCAAACGACCTCTGGAGATCGTTGTGCAGTTCCATTGAGGAGGCACGATGCGCAAGATAAGTTAATATGACGCCAAAGAGCAGAGCCAACAAAGGGGAAAGCCGATTCCTATATGCCTTTATATCCATGATCAATCCCGAAGCGCACTCACGGAGTCCCATTGTCCGATCGATAGGTGATTGTATCCATATCAAGGAAGCAGACAAGACAAAAAACAGGAACTCGCGTCCCGAGCCCCTGTTTTGGTCAGAAATGGTGCTGAAATGGCCCGGCACCGGCGCATCGGGCTCCAGGGACGAAGCCCCTGGGCCTTTTTTTCAGGAAAAACAAACCCTGGGGGATGAATCCCCCAGACCCCCTCTTTTTTTTCAATAATTGGCGACTCCCTCCAGCATCCGCCCCAACGCCGCGCCTGGGTCGGACTCTTTCATGAAGGACTCCCCGATCAACACCGCATGAATCCCCTGATCCATCAACCGGCGCAGATCGTTGGCGTCCCGGATGCCGCTCTCCGAAACCACCAGACGTGTCGTCTCCGCCATTCTGGACAATCGGAAGGTGGTTTCCAAGTCGGTCACAAAACTCTTGAGATTGCGATTGTTGATACCGAGCAAAGGCGTCCGCAGCCGATGGGCCCTCTCCAGTTCCGCCTCGTCGTGAACCTCCACCAGCACATCCAGCCCCAATTCCCGTGCCGCCTCTTCCAACTCCAGAGCCTGGGGCAACTCCAGCACCGCCATGATCAACAAAATGGCATCCGCGCCCAGAAAACGCGACTCCAGCACCTGATAGGGATCGTAAAGAAAATCCTTGCGCAATACCGGCAAGTCGATCCGCTCCCGGATGCGCGCCACATAGGCCCCATCCCCGAAGAAAAAATCCCGATCGGTCAGACAGGAGATGCAACACGCCCCCTGTCGGGCATATCCCTCGGCGATGGTCGCCGGATCGAAAGGCAACTCCGGCGGATGAATCCGCCCCCTGGAGGGAGAACCGAGTTTCACCTCGGCGATCACGGCGGGTTGTCGGGCCGCGACCTTCTCTTGCAGCGCGGCGGCAAAGCCTCGGGTGGGCGCAGCCCCCCGACATTCGGCGAGCAGACCCGATTCGGTGATGCGACGACGCGCCGCCGCCACCTCTTCGCGTTTGCGCGCCATGATGCGATCGAGAATGGTATCGGCCATGGCGAAATCAGGAAGTCGGAGTGTTGGAGAGACGAATCAACCGGTTCAGACGATCCAGGGCGTCCCCCTGATCCACCGCCTGGGCCGCCCGCTCGATTCCGGCCTGAAGATCCGATACCAGACCGGCCACCTTCAAGGCGGCGGCGGCGTTGAGCAGAACGATATCCCGGCATGGACCGGTTTCCCCTTCCAGCAAACGCCGCGTGAGTGCCGCGTTGAACGCCGCATCGCCTCCGGTCAACGCTTCGGGACGGGCCAGAGGAATGCCATAGGTTTGTGGATCGAGTTCATGACACTGCAGCGTGCCTTGAGGGGTCCACTCCGCCACCCGGGTCGGGCCGGTGGTGGTGATTTCGTCGAGGCCATCGGAGCCGTGGACCACCATGGCATGGGTCGAGCCCAACAAACCGAGCGCACGGGCCACGGGTTCCACCCAGCGGGCGTCGAAGACGCCAAGCAGTTGATGTTTGGCTCCGGCGGGATTGGTCAGGGGACCGAGCAGGTTGAAGAGCGTCCGATATCCCAACTCCTGACGGGGCCCCATGGCGTGACGCATCGCGCCATGATGACGGGGCGCGAAAAGAAAGCCGATGCCCGCTTCCCGCAGACACAACTCGACGGCTGGGGGTTCCAGATCGATTTTCACCCCGAGGGCCAGCAGCAGATCCGCCGAACCGCTTTTCGAGGAGATGGCCCGATTGCCGTGTTTGGCCACGGTGACGCCGCAGGCCGCCACCACAAAGGCCACCGTGGTGGAAATGTTGAAGGTGCCTTGACCATCTCCGCCGGTGCCGCAGGTGTCGATCACCGTGCCGGGAGCGGTCACGCGGGTGGCCTTGTCGCGCATGGTCAGGGCGGATCCGGCGATCTCTGCGACGGTTTCGCCTTTCATGCGCAGGGCGGTCAGATAGGCCCCGATTTGGGTCGGGGTCATGTCGCCGGACATGATGCGATCCATCATCCAGCGGGCCTCGGATTGAGTCAAATCGCAACCCGTCACCAGACGACCCAGAATCTCCTTGATTTCCATCCCGCTCTCCAGAATCGAAAACTATTAAAAAAAAGAGGGGGTCTGGGTGATTCTTCCCCCAGACCCTCTCTTTTTTTTCAATGGTCCAAGATCGATGCGTCAACCGCGCAGAAAATTGGCCAACATCGCGTGTCCATGCTCGGTCAAAATCGATTCGGGATGAAATTGCACTCCCTCCACCCGCAACGTGCGATGCCGCAATCCCATCACCAACCCATCGGCAGTCCAGGCGGTCACGATCAGCGACTCCGGCACCGAATCCCGCTCCACCACCAACGAATGATAGCGGGTCGCCAAAAACGGCACCGGCAACCCCTCGAACACCCCCAATCCATCGTGTTCGATGGCGGAGGTCTTGCCATGCATCAACACCGGAGCCCGCACCACCAACCCCCCGAAGGCCTGTCCGATCGCCTGATGCCCCAAACAGACCCCCAGAATCGGAATCCGACCCGACAGACAACGAATCACCTCCAGCGTAATCCCCGCCTGATCCGGATTGCCCGGTCCGGGAGAGATCACCAGATGATCCGGATTCATCGCCTCGATGGCGGCGATGGTCAGGGCATCGTTGCGACAGACCCGCACCTCCGCGCCCAACTCGCCGAAATATTGAGCCAGATTATAGGTGAACGAATCATAATTATCGATCAACAGGAGCATGACGGCCTCACTCCAACCCGCGCTGAACCAGATCCACAGCCCTCAACACCGCCCGAGCCTTCTCGCGTGTCTCCTCGTACTCCCGTTCGGGCAGCGAGTCGGCCACGATCCCGGCACCGGCCTGCACATAAAGCCGTCCCTCCTGGATCACCGCCGTGCGCAAGGTAATGGCCATATCCATGTTTCCGGAGAACGAAATATAACCCACCGCGCCCGCATACGGTCCGCGTCGCGAGACCTCCAGGGCATCGATGATCTCCATGGCGCGAATTTTCGGGGCTCCGCTCACGGTTCCGGCGGGGAAGGTGGCGGCCACCAGATCGAAGGCATCCAAACCCGGCTTCAGCCGCGCCTCGACATTCGACACGATGTGCATCACATGAGAATACCGCTCCACCACGAACCGTTCCGTCACCTTGACCGTGCCGTTCACCGCCACCCGTCCCAGATCGTTGCGT
>JADGBU010000039.1:10343-11838 GCA_015231295.1 Magnetococcales bacterium
GGCGATGGGACGCACCGTGGCGGTCTCGCCCTCCTGACGCACCAGAATCTCCGGGCTGGAACCGACGATGGAAAATGCGCCCAAACGCAAAAAATAGAGATATGGCGACGGATTGGTCGCCCGCAACGCCCGATAGAGCGCGATGGGTGGATGCTCGAAGGGAATCGACAAACGATGCGACAACACCACCTGAAAAATATCCCCGGCCAGAATATACTCCTTGGCCCGACGCACCGACTCCTCGAACGCCTCCCGCGAGGTTTCGTGAACGAAGTCGGATTCGCTCACCGGACGACCGGGACGACCCGCCGGAGTCTGGACCATTCCGGCCTTCAGCCGTTCCACCACGGCGTCGATGCGGGTGATGGCCTCCTGATACAACCGTTCGAGGGAGTCACCCGGTTCGACGAAGACGTTGACCACCACTTTGAGCTTGCCGTATAAATTATCGAAAATCAGCGTCAGATCGGTCATCATGAACTGGGCGTCCGGGCATCCCAACACATTGGGATTTTCATCCGGGATCCGCTCGAAGCAGCGCACCATGTCATAGGAGAAATAGCCCACCGCCCCGCCGTGAAACCGGGGCAAACCCTCCACGGCCACGGGCCGGAAACGGCTCATGTAGGCCTTGAAAAGGGCCATCGGATCCCCCTCCTGGAGAGTGCGGGAGCCGTCGCGGGGCGAGTAGATCTCCACCTGGCGACCCGAAATCGTGAACAGGGCCATGGGATCCAGACCGATCATGCTGTAGCGGCCCCATTTTTCTCCTCCCTGCACCGACTCCAGCAAAAAGGCATACGGCTGCCCCTCCGCCACCTTGAGAAAGGCGGAAACCGGCGTGTCGAGATCGGCCATGATCTCCCGATAGACCGGGATCAGATTGCCGAGAGAGGCCAGTGTGTTAAACTGCCGCAAGGAGGGTTGAATCATGCCCTTCATCCATCCGCAAAGCCAAAGAGTTCAATTGATCAGATGCGCGCCGGGATCGGCCAGCAAAGCCGGATCGATGCCCAGTTCACGCAGGGCGATACCCCAGCGATCCACGGCGGGAGCCTCGAACAGAACCTCACGATTGGGGGCGCTCACCAGCCAGGCATTGGAACGCAGTTCCGCCTCCAGTTGTCCACCGGCCCAACCGGAATAGCCCAGAGCCAGCAAAAACCGTCCCCCGGACTCATCCACCAGATGACGCAGAATATCGGGATTGGTGCCGAGATAGAGCCCCTTCTCCACCTCGATATAGCCCGGACAGGGCAGATTGCGCTCGTACAGGATGAATCCGCGATCCATCGACACCGGCCCCCCCTGAAACACCAGCGGTTGCGGATCGGTGCGACGCCACGACATGCCCAACTGCTGCATGATCTCGTGCATGGAGACGGGATGGGGTTGATTGATCACCAATCCCAACGCCCCATCGCTGGTATGGGAACAGATGAACAGCACCGCCCGCTCGAAATTGGCATCGCGAAGACCGGGCATGGCAATCAAG
>JADGBU010000039.1:11893-13711 GCA_015231295.1 Magnetococcales bacterium
CCGCAACCGCTCGTGAATGCCGTCGAATCCCCCGTTGCTCATCACCACCACCCGATCCCCCGGCAGCACCCGTGCGGCGAGATGCGCCACGGTTTCGGCGGCACCGTTCACGGCCAAAGCTCTCGGTTCGTGACCCGGCAGGGGGCGGGTCTGATTGATCTGCGCGACCACGGCCTCCACATCCAGCAACTCTTCCGGAGCCAGTCCCCGGGCCGCCGGACGCGCCAGCACCACCCGATCCGCCGCAGCCAAAGCCGGAGCCAGACGATCCTGATGAATCCGGCGTCGCATGGTATTGGAGCGGGGTTCCAGAATCACCCAGATGCGCGCCTCGCCCACGCTGGCGCGCAACCCCTGCAAGGTGGTGCCGATGGCGGTGGGATGATGGGCGAAATCATCATAAACCGTGACGCCCTGGATTTCAAAGCGCAGCTGCAACCGCCGCGCCACCCCCTGAAAGCCCGCCAGACCATCACGCACCCGCAACGGATCCATGCCGTGCATCAATGCGGCGGCGGCCACCGCCAGGCCGTTGAGCACATTGTGCCGACCGGTGGCGTTCCAGGTGACGGTGAACTGGGGACGCCCCTCCCGCAACAGGGTCCAGACCCGGCCATCCTCCTGATCCAACCGGGCGGCGAAAGGATGTGCCCCATCCAGTCCATAGCGGATCACCCGCGAATGGGCATGGGTCAGCAGGGCTTCGATTTCGGGATCATCCCCGTTGGCCAGCACCAGACCCGAGGCGGGCACGGTGCGCAGCAGCAGCCGGAACTGAACCCGGATCGCTTCCAGATTCGGATAGATGTCCGCATGATCGTATTCCAGATTGTGCAGAATCAGGGTGCGGGGGCGATAATGCAAAAATTTGGGCCGCTTGTCGTAGAAGGCGGAATCATACTCATCGCCTTCCACCACCACCCAGGGCCCCTGGGGGGCGCGCGCGCCGAAACCGAAATCGAGCGGAATGCCTCCGATCAGAAATCCCGCCCCCCACCCCGCCTCTTCCCAGACGCGGGCCAGCATGCTGGTGGTGGTGGTCTTGCCGTGGGTGCCGGTGACGACCACCGGATGACGCCCCTTCAGCACATGCTCGAACAGCCATTCGGGACCGGAAATATAAGGAATGCCCAGATCCATCAAGGCTTCCAGCTCCGGATTGCCACGGGAGATGGCGTTGCCCACCACCACCAGATCCGGAGTCGGATCGAGATTTTCGGCCCTGAACCCCTCGGCGACCGGAATCGCCCGTTCGGCGAGAAAATCGCTCATCGGGGGATAGACTCCGGCATCGGAGCCGGTGACGCGCCAACCGCTCTCCTGGGCCAACGCGGCGATCCCGGCCATGGCCGTGCCGCAAACCCCGATGATGTGCAGATGCTTGACCATGACTCATTCCCAGACCAAGGCGTTTTGTTCTTCCGGACGCGCCCAGCGCAACAGTGCGCGGAAATGCTCCCAGTCGAAACCGGACCCCGGATCCCATTTGCGATCCGGAGCGATATCCCGATGACCGACGATCCGCTCCAGCGTCAACGCGGGGAGCCTGTCCATCAAGGTGCGTGTCAGCGTGGCCAGACGGCTGTACTGTTCGGTGGTGAAAAAGCCATGTTCCACCCCTTCCAGCTCCACGCCCACGGAAAAATCGTTGCACGACTCCCGACCGAGCCACATGCTCTTGCCCGCGTGCCAGGCCCGCTTGAACACCGGCACATACTGGGTGAGCGCTCCGGTGCGATCGATCAGAAAATGGGCCGATACCCGGAATCCCGCGATCTGGCGAAAAAACGGATGCGCCTCGGGATCGAGACGGCCCAG
>JADGBU010000039.1:13737-24337 GCA_015231295.1 Magnetococcales bacterium
CGACGAACGGCCCGCCGAACGCCCCCGGTGGCAGACTGATGGCATGCACCACCAGCAGATCCACCGGCATGCCGACAGGCCGCTCATCCGCATGGGGAGAAGGCAGATAGCGCACCGTGGAAGCGGTCAGCGCACGTTCTCCACCGCCACCACGGCGGGAATCCGCTCTTTCATGATGCGCTCGATGCCCCCTTTCAGGGTCATCATGGCACCGGGACAACTGCCGCAGGCCCCGCGCAGACGCACCTGAACGATATTGTCCGCCGTCACATCGACCAGTTCCACATCACCGCCATCCCGTTGCAGCATGGGACGCACCTCATCCAACACCTTTTGCACCTGATCACGCATGTTGACTTCTCCCGTCTTTGCTCTGTGGCTGCTTGAAATAAAAGAGGAACCGGTCGATCGAAACCGCCGGATTGGTCAGGGTTGTCTATCGGCACTCGCTCCGGATTGCGGAGAGTTCAGGGTCAGGGCGTCGAGGTTGAGTCGCCCCATGGCATGCAACAGACGGAAGCCGGCCAGCACCCGGGCAAAACGACTCTTGGCCAATTCGGTCTGCACCGAAAAGGCTTCGTTTCTGGCGTCGAGGAGATCCAGGGCGGTGCGGGTGCCGACCCGATACTCCCGGTCCACGCCGTCGAGGGCGTCGTTGGCGGCCCGCAGGGCGGTTTCCAGGGAGGCGTCGGCGGCGCGGGCACTGTGCAGCTCCAGAATCGCCGCCTCCACCTCGCGCACCACCTGCAGCCGCAACCGTTCCAGTTCGGCGGATTTGGCCTCCTTGAGGGCGAGGGCCTCGCTGGTCTGGGAGACGATCAGCCCACCGGAGTAGATCGGCATGGTCAGCCCGAGATTCACGGCGTATTTGTTGACCGGATCGATGGTGTTGGAAATCTCCTCGTCATGGCTGCGACTGGCCTTGGCCGACAAAGAAATCGAAGGCATATGAGCGGCCCGTTTCATTTCGACCTCCTCTTCCGCGATCTTCAGACGCAGACCGGAGGCCAACAGCTCGGGACGTTCCGCCGCCCGGATCTGGGATTCGACGCGGGGCAGCTCTTCGAGATTTTCCCGGAAGCCTGGGAGTTGCAATCCTTCCGGCACCGGCGCGCCGGTGATCTCCTGAAAGCGCGCCTGAGACAGAGAGAGGGCACTTTCCGAGCGCACCAGATTGGCCTCCGCCGTGGCGAGCCGGGACTCCGCCTGACTCACATCGGTACGGGTGATCTCTCCCACCTGAAAGCGGGAACGGGTCGCCTCCAGATGATGCTTGAGACGCTCGACATTCTTCCGGGCCAACTGGAGCACTTCCGAGGCCTGCAACACCTCGACCGCAGCGGCGGCGGCATCGAGAAACACCGACTGGATCGCGGCCTGCAGATCCTGCTCGTAGGAGGCGATGAAGGGTTTGGTCTGACGCAGCCCCACCAGGGCCTTTTGATTGAAAATCGATTGGGTCAGCGACAGGCCGTAGCTCTTGGGACCGGAGCTGGCATCGCCATTTTTCCAGGAGATGTGATCGTGTCCCACCGAGGCGGTCAGATCCACCGTCGGCATGAGCAGAGAGCGGCTTTGCGGTTCGCGCTCCAGGGCGGCCTTGAGCTGGGCCGACGCGGCGAGCACTCGGGGATTTTTCTGCAAGGCGGCCTCGATGGAGGCCACGAAGGGATCTTTCGGTTCCGGGTCAGCCCACGCCGGGCCTGCCAATCCGATCACCACCACGCCGATCCCGACAACCTGCTTGATCGCACCAAACACGTCCATCATCCCCTCTTGCCAGAAAGTGGATCCGTTCCCCCGCACGCCGTGCCTCCTTGCGACTTCAGGCACGCAAACATAGGGCCAACCGGGTTCAAATGTCCAGATGATCCTTTGCGAACGGGGCTTTTTCCTGAATGAACCGGAACCGTTCCGCCGGTCTTTTGCCCATCAGACGATCGAAAGTGTCATCGGTGGCCACCGGATCATCCACCACCACCTTGAGCAGATGACGCGAAAGCGGCGACATGGTGGTTTCCCGCAACTGGGCCGGATCCATCTCTCCCAGTCCCTTGAAGCGGGAGATGTCCACTTTGGCGTTGGCTTTCTTTTTCAGGATGGCGGCGACCATCTGCTCTTTGGCGGCGTCGTCGAGGGCGTAGCGGGTTTCCGCCCCGGTGGAGATCCGGTACAAGGGCGGCTGCGCCAGAAACAACCGTCCCCCCTGGATCAACGGCGCCATGTGACGATAGAAAAAGGTCAAAAGCAGACTGGCGATATGGGCTCCGTCCACATCGGCGTCGGTCATGATCACCACGCGACCGTAACGCACCCGTTCCAGGTTGAACGCCTTGCCGTGATCGGCCCCGATGGCGGTGATCAGATTCTTGATTTCGGCGTTGGCCTCGAATTTTTCCAGATTGGCCTGTTCCACGTTGAGAATCTTGCCCCGCAGCGGCAACACCGCCTGGGTATTGCGATCGCGCGCCTGTTTGGCCGATCCGCCCGCCGAATCCCCCTCGACGATGAACAGTTCGGTGGCACTGGTATCCGAGGAGATGCAATCGGTCAGCTTGCCCGGCAGGGTCAAGCGGGTGGTGGCACTCTTGCGCGTGACCCGCGTTTGATTCTTTTTCCGGTTGAGCCGATCCCGCGCCCGTTCGATCACCACCTCCACCAGACGGGTGGCCCGTTCCGGCGCGCCATGCAGCCAGTGATCGAACGAATCCTTGACGATCGCCTCGACCCGACGGGCCACCCCCGCATTGGTGAGCCGATCCTTGGTCTGTCCGGCGAACTCCGGATTGGGAATGAACAACGACAACACCCCGGTCAAGCCGTCGAGCACATCCTCGGGGGCCAGCTCCACCCCCTTGGGCAGCAGATTGCGCGCCTCGGCGAACTCCCGCAGACCCTTGAGCAGCGCGGCCCGCAGACCGGTTTCATGCACCCCCCCATCCTGGGTGGGAATGGTATTGCAATAATAAAGCGTCCGTCCCCGCTCCTCGGTGGTCCAGGCCATGGCCCACTCCAGCCGTCCCCGGCCATCCTCGCCGAACCGCTCCACCATCCCCGCAAACGGCTCGGGAATCACCCGCTGCTCTCCCGGCACCATCTCCCGCACATAATCCCGCACGCCGTCCGGATAGAGAAAGGTCTGCTCGACCGTATTCCCCTCATCCCGCAGCAGCACGGTCAATCCGCGATTGAGATAGGATTTGGCGCGACACATCTCCACCAGGCGGGCCGGATCGAAACGGGTCAGGGGGAAGATGTCGCCATCGGGGAAGAAAGTCACCTGTGTGCCGTGTCGGCGGGTGGCTTCGAGCTGTTCCAGCGGCGCGACCGCCCGGCCCCGCTCGTAGCGTTGCCGCCAGCGATAGCCATCGCGTTCCACCACCACTTCGGTCCAGGCCGACAGGGCGTTGACCACCGACACGCCGACGCCGTTCAATCCCCCGGCGGTCTCATAGGCCTGATCGTTGAATTTTCCGCCGGCGTGCAGGGTGGTCATGATGACCTCCAGGGCGGACTTGTCGGGATAGCGAGGCAGAGGATCGACGGGAATGCCACGACCGTTGTCCCAGACGGAAACCGCGCCATCCTTGCGCAGGATCACCTGAACGCGGTTGGCGTGGCCGGATGAGGCTTCATCGGTGGCATTGTCCAGGAGTTCCACCACGAGGTGGTGCAGGGCCTGCTCATCGGTGCCGCCGATATACATGCCGGGACGCCGACGCACGCCCTCCAGCCCTTCGAGGACTTCGATCTGGGATGCGTTGTAGCTCATGCTTGAATGGTTCTCTCACGCCCGTGGGAGAATGGCTCCCCCGAGAAGAGGGGGGGAGAAAGTCATCCGGCAAAGAAGGGAACTACTTGTGACGGTAGGAGATGCGTCCCTTGGTGAGATCGTAGGGGGTCAGTTGCACCGTCACTTTGTCGCCCGGCAGGATCCGGATATAGTGCTTTCTCATGCGTCCGGAGATGTGACACAACAGCTTGTGCTGATTCTCCAGCTCCACGCGGAACATGGCGTTGGGAAGGTTTTCCATCACCGTTCCCTCCATTTCTATGACATCTTCCTTACTCAAAATCATCACTCCCAAAGGCACGACCGAACGAATTGTAATCGATGGAGTCTGAACCAATCCGCTCCACTTGTCAAGCCCCGATCAAGCCGCAGCCTGGAGGGGCTTGATGCTCCTCACTTCATCAGCCGTCCCGCCTGGGGCAGAAATTCGCGGGTGAAGGCATTGGCCGGAAACGTCCGTCCCTCTGCCCGTCCGACCCGCCACGAAGAGCGATAGGCCGCATTGAGTCCGCTGGCCGTCTCCAGAAGCATCGGCAACAGATGATCCCCATCCGAGGGCTGGGCGTCCCGATAGTGGATCGTCTTGAGCGGAAAACCGCCGGCGTCGAACTGAACCATCTCCAGAGGGATCAGACTCTTCTTGTCCACCTTGAGTTCGAGGCGGGCATAGGGGGTCTGTCCGAAGCGGGGGGTGAGGGAGAGCTTCCACCACGACTCCTCCTCTCCGGCCAGGGTGGCCCGGTACTCCTCGGAGAGATCCCCGAGCAGATAATCCGCGTTGTTGAACACCCCGCCCACCACCGAATTCATCAGACTGGTCTTGCGGGTTTCCAGTTCTCCGGGCATATGCAGCCACACCTCGTCGCCGAGCTTGAGCACCGCCCGTCCCCGATACTCATCGGGGGCCACCACCACCAGCAGACTCTTCCGGCCCACGCTCTTGGCCGAATAGATCGTCACGTTGCGCTGACGCCCGTTGGGCAGTTCGTAGGTGATCCGGTTGAAGCTCTCGTAGGAGGCATCATGCATCCGACGATCCATCGCCGTCAAAATTTCATCCGGTTCCATCGCCCAGAGCGGCGATCCACTCCACCAGACCAACCACCCCATCACGGCGGCCAGCCACCATCCCATCACCCGCCCTGGTCCGCGCATCCCTGAATCCCGGAAAAAAAAGTGCATCGCAACCATGGTGTCACCGCTTCAACGATGTTAATGTAGCCTAAAACGACCATACACTCAGATCGAAATACCACACATCATGATCGACCTCACTGCCCCTGCCGACGCTTCCAATCCACTCTGGCCCTGGTTTCTGACCCTGCTGGCCATCGGCATCACCGCCTGGCTGATCTACGATTTCGTGCTCGCCCCGATCTGGAAACGGCGACACATTCTCGAATCGATCCCCTATTGTCCATCGCTGCTGCTGCCCACGCTGCCGATCGAGCGCGACAAAACGATTCTGGTGCCCAGTCACAAGATGATCCAACTGAGCTACCGGGTCAACCTGATGCAACTGACCTGCTCCTGCTTTCGCTTCCGCCGGATCCGTCGGTTCTATCCACCCAACGACATCCGACGGTTGTGCCGCCATCTGCGCAAGGAGCTGCTCTCCAGCGGTTGCGCCCAGCAGTTCGACGAACTGACCCGTGGGGTGATCGCCTCCCGTCTGGTGGATGGCTGTTATGTGCGCGAAAACCTCTCCAACTCGGAGATGATCCTGGGCTTTCACCCCCGGAGTTCCATCGTGCGCGTTTACACCTACCGCAAAAGCCAACTCGATCCGCCCGGCGGACCCTACACCGGTCAGGTGGACAAATTCACCTACAATCACCGTCAGGATCTCTGGATCTACGGCGAACCGCCGCCCAACAGCGACGAAATCATCGGCGTCATCGACACCATCATGACCGCCTGTCGCGCCCGTTATCCCCATCCGGAGAAACTGCCTCAAAGCCGTGGGGAGACTCTGGCCACCCCGATCCCGGAAACCGAAGCCGCCACCGCCGCCCGCATGCGACGCGAACGGATCCTCTCCGCCGGAAAATCCACCACCCCGTTGCAACGTCCCTGAACGAAAATCGAAAACCCTGGGGGATCCTTCCCCCAGACTCCCGCTTTTCTTTCAACGCGTTCTCAGACCGCCCGCCCGGTCAGCTTGCTGCGACGGGGATTCCAGCCGCGACCGAACCGCTTGTCCGCCAAAGCCCGACCCGGCATCTCGGATCCGTTGCTGTCGAGCCATGCCAGCCAGTCATCCCGCGTGGCCACGAAAAATGTCCCCACCCGTGCCAGCGACTCGGCACTCCGGGATCCTTCCGCTCCATGTATCATGGTATGTCACTCCTTTTCAAGCACATCGACCCAAAACCCCGCCCGGCGGCAAGGCAACAGACTCTCGAAAAAACTACCAAGCAAGACCTGTGCCATCACTACAATAACCGCTTGAATATAAAATCGATCAATCGAATCCATCAAAAAAATCCATGCGGAAAATCCGAATTTTGATTGCCGCACGACCCGTTTCGCTTATAATAGGATCTGTCGTCACCAACAACTTTTGTTACATGGAGGAAGGTATGGCCGTTTCCAAACAACCCGCCGCCAAACCCGCAGCAGCCAAGCCCCCTGCCGCCAAACCCGCCGCCAAACCGGCAGGAAAAGCCGCAGCCGCCAAACCGGCCATGCCCCCCAAGGGCGCGTCCAAAGGACGCTGACACGCGTTGCGGTTTGCAGCCACGACATCGCAAGTCTATCAAAACCTCCGGTTCATCCGGAGGTTTTTTTAAGAATCACTCCCGACCCGCCAGACGCTCCAGAGCCCCCTCCACCATGGCGAGAATCAGACGGGAATAGGACCATCCCGCCATCGCCGCCATGCGGGGAAATCCCGACAACTCCGGATGGAGTCCGGCCAAGGGATTGATCTCCAGAAAACAGGGGTTGCCCTGTTCATCCGAACGGAAATCCAATCTCCCGGCATCCCGCCAGCCCAGCAACCGGTAGATGATCAATCCCTGCCGCAACGCCTGACGGGCCTCGGGATCATCCACCAGACGATATTCCGCCCGATGGTCGCTCTGCTCCTTGTTCTCGAAGGAGTAGATCCCGGAGGCGGCGGGATCGTCACAGCGCACCTCGGCCACCAACGCCAACCGGATCCGCGCCCCGTTGCCGACGATGGCCACCGTGAACTCCCGCCCCGGCAGATAGGATTCCGCCAGCACCGGTTGGGCAAAGCGATCACGCAACTGCCGAAACCGCGCGCCCAACGCCGCCGCGTCGCCCACACGGGAGGAGTCGGCACACCCCTTGCCGCTCCCCTCGGCCACCGGCTTGAGAAACAGTGGATAAGAAAGAGCCATCCCCTCCAGATCCTCTTCCCGTTCCAACCGGACAAAGGGAGCCGTGGCACACCCCGCATCCCGCACCAGCCGCTTGCAGAGCCCCTTGTCCAGCGTGACAGCCAGCGTCAACGGATCCGAAAACACATAAGGGATATCGTACAATTCCAGAATCGCCGGCACCTGGGCCTCCCGACTGCGCCCCCGCAACCCTTCGGCGATGTTGAACACCAGATCCCAACCTCTCCCGGCGGCCAACCCCTCGACCAACGCGCGACCCGACCCGATCCGTTCGACCTCATGCCCCCCGGACTCCAAAGCCCGCTGCAAGGCCGCGATCGTTTCGGGCCGGTCGAACTCGGCCAACTGCTCTTCATCCAGCCCCAATCCGCGATACGCATCCCGCAGATCGTACACCAAACCGATGCGCACCCTTCCGCCCTCCTCATCCGCCAAACCGCTTCCAAACCCCGCTCACGGGGGGTCCGGATAGCGGTAGATCTGTCCATGGGCATTCCGCAACACCAAATGGCCGGGCTCCCGTCCCACCATCGTCACCGGACCGATGGGAATCTTTCCCCCGCCACCCGGCGCGTCGATCACATAGCGGGGCACCGCCAGACCGCTCAGATCCCGCCCCACCCGTTCCACGAGCGCGATCCCCTCTTCCACCGGAACGCGAAAATGGGCCGAACCCGGTATCGGATCACACTGATACAGATAATAAGGCCGCACCCGATGACGCAACAGACCCCGCAACAGACTCCGCAAGGTTTCCGGGGCGTCGTTGATCCCGGCCAGAAGAACGGTCTGACCCGCCAGCAGGATGCCCGCATCCGCCAGTCGCGCCAATCCCCGCGCCGCCTCGGCGGTGAGTTCCGCCGGATGGGTGGCATGGATGCTCACCACCAGCGGTTGATGACGACGCAACAGAGCGACCAGTTTGCGGGTGATCCGCATCGGCAGCACCAAAGGCATGCGACTTCCGATTCGCAGCAGTTCCACATGCGGAATGGCACGCAGACGGGTCAGCAGTTCACCGAGGCGACGGGTGGAAAGCATCAGGGGATCCCCCCCGGAGATCAACACATCCCGGATCCGGGAGTCGGAGGCCACATGCGCGATGGCGGCCTCCCAATGTCCGGTCAACCGCTCCCCCCCGCCCACCAGACGGGAGCGGGTGCAATAGCGGCAATAGGTGGCGCAGACTCCGGTGGCCAGAATCACCACCCGATCCGGATGACGCTGAATCACCCCCGGCACCACGGTATCGCGCCGCTCGTCGAGGGGGTCGGGGCGTTCGCCCGGCGCAAGCCGATCTTCGTCATCCACCGGGATCACCGTGCGTCGCAATGGATCGCGCGGGTCATCCGGATGCATCAGCGAAGCGTAATAGGGCGTGACCGCCACGGGCAGCCCTCCGGCCCGCCGCGCCAGAGCCACCCGCTCCGTCTCGGACAGATTCAACACACGGGCCAGAGCATGCCCATCCCGCAACCGGTGCCGCACCTGCCAACGCCAATCCGACCATCGGGCCGCGTCCGCCTCCGGATAGAAAACCCGACGAAACCTCTCCCGCTCATCCGATCCGTCGAACACGCCACACGCTCCCCAACCCGACCACTCCCGACCCGCCACGCTTCAAGACCGTCACGCCACGCTCACTGAAAAACCCCCTGCAACGAATCGGCCTTAAGAATTCTCCCGATCCATGCGCTCAACTCCTCCAGATCGGCGGCACGCACCCGTTCCCGAACCGAATCCGGCACCACCCCGAAACGATCCTGCAACAATTGCAGCAGCATTTCGGCCTTTCCATCCTGTTTCCCTCTCAGCTCTCCTCTCAGCTCCCCTCTCAACTCTCCTTCTTTTTGAACACTCTGAAACAGTGGACGAAGAAAATCATTTTCCATCACGTTGAACACGAGAGACATTTCCGTGAACTCCTCCTGGATGGTGGTTTCGAGTCTGCGCAGCCTGGAGATGATAATCAACTTCGTCAACGCATCGGTCCGGGCATTTTCGGGCAAGGGACTAATCCGGCATAAAAGCTCGCGGATCACCGGTTTCAGGTCGGAAATTTTGCACAAAATCGCGAGAATGTTTTCCTCCAGTATCGCGCTTTCCATCAACAATCGACAATCGATGGCACGAATGTCGATCACCCGATAGCTGAATTGAAGTGTGGCTTCCTGAATCGCATCCTCGAAACGCCACGACTCATACCCGACATACAAAACGATCTGAGTCAGACGCTTTTCCGGAAACCTCTGCCGAATCAACGAATAGTACATCAACATGCGCCAGTTCATGCCTTCCGGCGCGCCCTGCAACTCCATATGGACGATGGAGTCGTCTTCCATCAGAAAGATCAAATCCGGCAGACGTTTCATGGTGGAGGCGAACTCAACGTTCAACTGTCCGACGGCCCGACAACCGATCAACGTTTGCAACAGGCATTGGGGAGGCTGCTGAAACAGATCCTTGAAGGTGGTATCATACTGGGAGCGATTGGAATCGTTGATTCTTTCCGGAGTGCCATCCATAGGTTTCGTCCTGATGCCTCTGTTCGGTTTGATCCTCCCGGCCCCGCATCCCCTCTCCGGCTTCCGGAAACTCCACGCTTCACCCAGGCGCGCGGGGATCCCCACTCCCATCATCCCGCAGGTCGCCCACTCGGACCTCTGGAATGAAATGGATTGTCTCACCGAAGCCGGATCGATGGCAAGCGGCATGCGACTCCCGGCCATCCGCGCCGGGAAAACCTGCCGACATCACTGGAAAAGTTCAGCCGGTTTCGCTATTCTCACCCGTCGAGGGCCGAAACCATCCGCCCCTCGCCCGGAAAAACCATGAATCGCGCGCCGTCGAACCGGTCTGAATCCCCTCCGGAGCGATCCCGCGCGTCCTCTTCACCTCCAAGCCCGACGACGCCCAAGGAATCCCCATGAACCCGGCCACCTCTCCATCCACTCCGGTGTCACACTCATTCCTGTTCCTGACGGTCGCCGCCATCGGAGCCGTGGCCCTGGGCAGCGTCGCCCTGGCCCGGGGCGAGGCGGTCAACGCCACCTGGCTGGTCATCGCCGCGTTGTGCGTCTACATTCTGGCCTACCGCTTCTACGCCCGCTTCATCGAACGACAGGTGCTCCAACTGGATCCCGCCCGCCCCACCCCCGCGATCCGCTTCAACGACAACAAGGATTTTGTCCCCACCAACCGCATCGTGCTCTATGGACACCACTTCGCCGCCATCGCCGGAGCCGGTCCTCTGGTGGGTCCGGTGCTGGCAGCCCAGATGGGCTATCTGCCGGGCATGCTCTGGATCCTGGCAGGCGTGGTGCTGGCGGGCGCGGTGCAGGATTTTCTGATCCTCTCCTTTTCGATGCGTCGCGGAGGCCGCTCCCTCGGAGAGATGATCCGCTCCGAAATGGGAACCCTCCCCGGAACCGTGGCCATG
>JADGBU010000323.1 GCA_015231295.1 Magnetococcales bacterium
GTCCAATATCTTGTAACGTTTCTGTAACCTATGCAAGAGACTAAGTTCCTGTTCTGCACGATTCGACAACAACAGCTTGACCCCCTTGCGGGTATAGAGGATCCATCCCCCCCCCGGTTGCCCGATGGCTTCGGAGATTTGATCCTTGATCCAGGCCTGTTTGTCGAGCAGATTCAAGATCCACACAATCTGAGCGGCCTGGTTGTGTCCCGGTGTGGGGGTCACCACGGGCAGCAGCAGCGGATCGGTTTTTTCATAGGGCTTGATGGGGGTGCCGTATTCATCCAGCACCATCACCCGATCTCCCTGCCTGGCCAGTCCCACCGCGCTTTTTTCCGCGAGGGTGATGGTCAGCGTGGAAGGAAACAGACGTTTTACCCGCACTGAGTGTATCCAGGGAAGGGATAATAATCGTGTGCGAATTATTTCCGGGTCGATGTTCAGCAGATTGGTTCCCTTGGGGGTCTCCATGACTTGCAGGGCTACCTGATTGGGAATGTTGACCAAACCGCGAATGTGAATCGTTTCCAACGGAAACCACGTCGAGCGTTTCATCACCTCCCATCCCTGATGGGCCAACAAGGCGCAGACCGTCAGCAGCAGAAGGGTCAGCAGCCCGCGTGACATGATTCCAACCCGGCCCCCGACAGGATCTGTTCCGCCAGATCTTCGAACGACAACCCGATGGCTGCGGCGGCCTTGGGTGCCAGACTGGTGGCGGTCATGCCGGGCAGGGTGTTGATTTCGAGCAGCCAGGGGGTGTCGTGGCGATCGATGATCAGATCCACCCGATAGAGCCCGCGACACCCGGCCACCCGTCCCGCCGCCACGCCCACCTCGGTGGCCCGGGCCATGGCCCCGGCGGACAACCGTTCCGGGGGAATCAGATAGCGGGTCTGCCCCGCCGTGTATTTGGCGTGATAGTCATAAAAGGCCGTGCCGGGCCGGATTTCGATCAGCGGCAGCGGGCGGTCGTTGAGCACCCCCAAAGTGACTTCGGTGCCGATGATTTCTTGCTCCACCAGCACCCGCGTCAGGCCATCGCCTCCGGCGCGCGCCGCCAGGATCAACCCTTCTCGCAGCTCCTCCCGGTTGCCCGCCCGGCTGATGCCCACGCTCGACCCGGTGCTCATCGGCTTGACGAAACAGGGGAGCTCCAGGGTGGTCTCCGGCGGACTGGCGTGCGGATCGTTTCCGTCGAGCAGCAGCTCCTCCCAGGGGGGCGTGGGCAGACCCGCGTCCCGGAAGAGCCGTTTGCTCAAAATTTTGTTCATGCACAGGGCCGAGGCCCCCACGAAGGAGCCGGTATACGGAATGCCGAGAATTTCCAGCAATCCCTGGATGGTGCCATCCTCTCCCCCCGCGCCGTGCAACGCCAGCACCGCCGCCGCGATCCGGTTTTCCAGCAACGCGCCGGGCAGGGCCCGTCCATCGGCGGGATCGATGGCGATGGGATTCCAGCCGCGCCGCTCCAGAGCGGCCAGCACCGCCGCGCCGCTTTTCAGACTGACCTCCCGTTCCGGAGAGGAGCCTCCCATCAGCACCGCGATTCGTTCTCCCGCAGCCAGGGCCTGTTTGAGCCGCTCGATCATGATTTTTCGCCCTCAATCCCATCCCACGCATTGCACTTCCGGCTGCAACTCGACCCCGAAGTGCCGTTTGATCTCTTCCTGAACCCGATCCATCAGGGTTCGCATCTCTGTGGCCGTGGCCTGTCCCAGATTGACGAAAAAATTGCAATGTCTGGTGGAAACCTGGGCATCTCCCACCCGCAAACCCCGCAGGCCCGCCTGTTGAATCCACTCCCAGGCCTTGGGCCCCTCGGGCGGATTTTTGAACACACTGCCCGCGCTCGGCCACTCCAGAGGCTGGGAGGCGCGCCGTTTCCGGTTGCATTGCCGCATCCGCTCCCGCACCCGTTCCGGATCGTCGGGGGTGAGCCGGAAGCGACCGGCGGTGAAAATCCACCCTTCCGGCAGCGCGCAGTGCCGATAGCCCATCGCCAGTTGCTCGGCGGTCCGGAGCTGGCGCGCACCGGTTTGATCCAGCAATTCGGCCTCCAGCAGGATATCCCGCATAGGCTCCGGCGTTCATGCGCACCGCTCCGCCCACGCTGCCCGGTATCCCGGCCAGAAATTCCGCCCCGCTCAACCCCAGACGCCGGGCATGATGGGCCAGATTGCGCGTGGTGGCCCCGGCGTCGGCGTGCACCACCTGAATGGAATCCCCTACCGCCTTCAAGGATTCGGTAACAGTATAGATCCGATTCAGCCCGTGGGTCAAATCCAGAACCGCACCCCGGAAGCCGTGATCGGCGATCAGCAGATTGCTGCCCCCGCCCAGCACCAGTCGCGGCAGGCCGTCGGGCCACTCCGCGAGCAGCCGCGTCAGCTCGTCGGTCGAGGAGGGACGCAGCAGCCAGCGCGCCGGACCGCCGATTTTCCAGGTGGTATATCCGGCCAAGGGCACATCGGTCAGGACCGGTGCGGCCAGCGCGAACGAGGCGAACGGATCGCGCATGGTCAGGAGGCCGCGAAATCCCGGGCCCGATGGCTGATGCTTCCGGCTCCCAGAAACAGAGCCA
>JADGBU010000324.1:0-510 GCA_015231295.1 Magnetococcales bacterium
ACCTCGCCTCCCACCCCCTGATGACGGCGTTCCAGATAGTGGAAAATCTCCGGCATCAGGATATAGCGACCGATCACCGCCAGATTCGACGGGGCGGCTTCGGCGAGGGGTTTTTCCACCAGACCCGCAACCTGAATGCAGCGACTTGCCTCCGAGGTGGTATCCACCTCCTTGTCGAGGGGGGCGACGATGCCGTATTTGCTGGTCTGTTCCGCGTCCACCGGCATCACCGCGACGATCGAGGCGTGATGCTTCTCGAACTGTCGGGCCATTTGTTTCAGGACCGGCTCCTGGCCGCCGGTATCGATCAGGTCGTCCGGCAGGATCACGGCGAAGGGTTCGTCTCCCACCACGTTGCGACCGCACCAGACCGCGTGTCCCAGCCCCAGGGGGCGGTTTTGTCGCGTGTAGAGCAGGGTGCCCGCCGCTTCCGGAATCGTGGAGCGCGCCTCGGCGAGCAGATCGTCCTTGCCACGGGCGATCAGGGTCTCTTCGAGTTCCGGGGAGTGG
>JADGBU010000324.1:765-2567 GCA_015231295.1 Magnetococcales bacterium
TCGTTTGCGGTTGTGGGGCATGCGGATGCCGGCTCGGCCTTCCACCAGCACGTTGAGGTTGCTCACCATGGCGTTGCCCGGCACCACCACGGGTCCGAAACGGGTGCCTTGCATCAGGCCGTCATAGGTTTCCAGGTTCAGGCCCGAAAAGGCCACGCCCGGTGCGCCCGCCTTGTGACACTCCTGACAGCGGTTTTGCAAAATGGGATAGACATCCTCCGAGAAGCTCACGCGGCCCGCTGGTGCCGCAGCCCAACTGTGGCCCGACAGGATCACTCCGAGTCCCATCAGGACTCCGAACGACCAGTGGGTGAAGCGAGAATGATTGTCCATACTGGTTTCCCCTTTCCCTATGCGTGTGATGTTCCCGTGTTGGCCTCATGGGCATGAGCTGTTGATTGGATTCTAACACGGTTTTCATCTCGGCGAGAAGGCAATCTTGCGTGCCGGTGCGACGATTTCGCGTTTGTTCTCACGGGGTCGTCGGTCGGAAAGAGGCGCGCAGCAGTTGGCTGAAGGCGGTCACATCCAGCGGTCGGCTGAAGAGATAGCCCTGGAAGGAGTCGCAGCCTTCGCGGCGCAGAAAATCGAGTTGATCCTGGGTTTCCACCCCTTCGGCCACCACCTTGAGCCGCAGACTCCGACCCAGAGCCAGAATCGCCGTGACGATGGCCGCGTCGTCGGAATCGAGGGTGAGATCCCGCACGAAGGATTGATCGATCTTGAGCACGTCGATCGGCAATTTTTTCAGATAGGTGAGGGAGGAGTGACCCACGCCGAAATCATCCACCGCCACCGTCAGGCCCAACGCCTTGAGCCGGGTCAGAATGGCCACGATGTCATCGAGATTTTCCATCATCAAGGTTTCCGTCACCTCCAGTTCCAGGCACCGGGGGGGGAGACCGCTCTCTTCCAGGGCGGTGCTGACCTCTTCGATCAGGTCGGCCTGTCGGAACTGGCGGATCGAAAGGTTGACGGCGACCTTCAGCTCCGGAAAGCCATCCTCATGCCATTTCTGGGTTTGCTGGCAGGCCATGCGCAGCACCCGGGAGCCCAAGGGCATGATCAAGCCGCTCTCTTCGGCCACCGGGATGAACTCGCCGGGGGAAACCATGCCGTCCCGGGGGTGGTGCCAGCGGACCAGGGCCTCCATGCCCATGATGCGGCCCGAGTGCAGCTCCACCTTGGGTTGGTAGAATACGGAAAATTCATCCCGTTCCAGCCCCTGGCGGAGGTTGTGTTCCAGCACCAGACGGCGTTCCGCCTCCGCGCCCATGGCCGGGGCGTAGTATTGACAGGTATCCCGACCGGCGGTTTTGGCGCGGGCCACGGCCATATCCGCGTTGCGGATCAGCAGGTCGGCCTCGTCCCCGTCGTCGGGGTAGAGAGTGACGCCCATGCTGGCGGTGACGAACAGCTCCTGATCGTCCACGAAAAAGGGTTTGGAGAGGGCGTCGGCCAGTTTGCGCACCACCACGCCCACATCCTGGGAGGAGCGGATCTCCCGCAGAATGAAGCCGAAGGTATCCCCTTCCAGACGGCTGACGGTATCCCCTTCCCGCACGAAGTGGCGCAGCCGTTCCGCCACCCCCTTGAGAATGCGGTCGCCCACGGTGTGGCCGAGGCTGTTGTTGAGATTCTTGAACAGATCCAGATCGAAAATCAGCACCAGCACCTTGTCGTCGGTGCGTCCCGCCTGTCCGAGGGCCTGGCGCAGCCGGTCCTGGAACAGGGCGCGATTGGGCAGACCGGTGAGGCTGTCGTGATAGGTGCGAAACAGCAACGCCTCTTCGCTGCGCTTG
>JADGBU010000040.1:0-1477 GCA_015231295.1 Magnetococcales bacterium
TCGCATCGGACGCATGCCCAGATCCTTTTTGGCCCGGCGTTCGATGGTGTTGAGATCGCTGCGGGCGACCCATTCCACACGCAGGGCCTGTTCCTGGTCCAAAAGCTGAATGCGTTTCTTGACGTTTCGTTCCAGTTCCCGATGGGCTTCGAGCATCCACATGCGCGAGGCGATGGTGACCGCCGCCGTGATCACCAGCAGAATGGTCAGCAGGGTGTGAAGCAGCCAGGGGGATTTCATCGCGACGACTCCCGGGATTCCGGGGTTGGCGCGGAGCCTTCCAGACGTTCGATGACCCGCAATTTGGCACTGCGGGCCCGGGGATTGTGTTCCATTTCCGCCTCGTCCGGCGTGAGGGGTTTGTGACAGACCAGCCGGAAACGGGGAATGAAGCGTGGCAGGCGCATCGGCAGCAGGGCCGCCGGTCCGGTGGGGGTGGGAGGGGGCAGGGCCACGGCCCGAAACGCCTGTTTGACGATCCGGTCCTCCAGCGAGTGAAACGAGATCACCGCCACCCGGCCTCCGGGAGCCACGGCCTCCAGGGCGGCCTGCACGCCATTTTCCAGCTCTTCCAGCTCCCGGTTGACCGCGATTCGCAACGCCTGAAAAATGCGTGTCGCCGGATGGATCCGTCCCGGCGCGGGGAGGATTCGTTCCAGCAGCGTCGCCAGATCGCGGGTGGTGGTGAAGGGGGCTTCGTCCCGACGGGCGACGATGGCCCGGACCGCTTTTCGGGCGTGACGCTCTTCGCCGTAGCGGAAAAAGAGATCGGCCAGGGCTTCGGGGCTCATCCGGTTGATCAGATCCGCAGCGGTCGGGCAGTCGTTCGAGTGATCCATGCGCATGTCCAGCGGTCCGTCCAGTCGAAAGGAGAAGCCCCGATCCGGGCTGTCCAGTTGCCGGGAGGAGAGCCCGATGTCGAACAGTATGCCGTCGATGGTACCCATCAGGCCGCGTGCCTCCAGCAGCGTGCCCAGGCGACCGAAGGGGCTGTGCAGCATGGTGAAGCGTCCCGGCGGCAGGGTTGCGGCCAGACGCTCTCCGCGCTGTACCGCGTCCGGATCCCGATCCAGCGCGATCACCCGGCCATCGGGCGCGGCGGCGGCCAGAATGGCGCGGGTGTGTCCCCCGTCGCCGAAGGTGGCATCCACGTAAAGCCCGCCGGGGCGGGGCGCGAGGGCTTCGAGAGTCTCCCTCGGCAAAACGCTGCAATGGCCTCCGTTTCCGGACGAGGCCGTCTGTTCGGTGTCGATGGCCCCGGTCAAGAAGCAGGATCCTTTCAGGATGGAAGGGTGAATCGTCGGGTCGTCGCTTTTGGGATGCGGAACCTGTTCCGCATCGATTAACGCACCCGAGATTATAGGGTCCGAAGGGTTGGAAGTGTCAAGCCGGGGGAGAAAACGGTGCGGAAAAAAAAGTGTGCTGATGTGGGACCGGAGTGGGTCTGTAAGCCGGGTTTTGTCCCCTGGTCCCTTGT
>JADGBU010000040.1:1727-9428 GCA_015231295.1 Magnetococcales bacterium
CCGCCGGGGATTACCCGGCGTCCTGCCCTGTGGAGCCCGGACTTTCCTCCAATCGCGAGATACGATCAGCGGCCGTCCAGCCCACTCCGGAATGGTTTCTCATCCGATGGAGGCGCACCTTGCCTGGATTGGGCGGTGAAGTCAAGGTGCGGAGTCGTCGGGGTCCAGGGACCATGGGCCCCTGGACGTTTCGGGCCGAAAAGTTCGGTTTGAAGTCAAAACCCTGGGGGAAGAATCCCCCAGGCCCTCTCTTTTTTTTTCAATGGGTTGTCTTGGCCGCCGGGGTGGTCTGTTCGAGGGCGGTGCCATTGGCGTCGTGGTAGCGGTCCACGGTCGGATGCCAACCGACCAAAGAGAGCATGATGAAAAAGCCGATGATGTAGGCCAGGGTGACGTGCCAGCCGTGACGCAACCAGTTGACCACCGATTTGGCCTCGTGGAAGTTGTTGGAGAGAGCCACGCCCGCCGAGGAGCCGAACCAGATCATCGAGCCGCCGAAGCCCACCGCATAGGCCAGCACGCCCCAGTCGTAGCCTCCCTGCTTGATCGCCAGGGCGGTGAGGGGAATGTTGTCGAAGACCGCCGAGACGAAGCCCAGACCGAACGCGGTCTGCCAGGAGGCCAGGGGCAGTTTTTCCACCGGCATCAGCGAGGCGCACACCACCAGCGAGAGCAGGAACAGACTCCCCTTGAAGGTTTCCGGCATCAGGCTCCAGTCGGGATTGCGCACCGGGGCCGTGGCGAGCAACGCCACCCACACCGCCACGCCGATGAAGGGGAAGGTATCGGAGATTTCGGTGTATTGGACGTTGATGGTGATGTTGACCACGATCGCCAGAATCAGGATGAAGGCGACGATCGCCACCCGCGCCCCATCGATGCGAATCTCTTCGGTGGGATCGGACTGGATCGGGGAGTATTTGTGCTGCTGCAAGGCGGCGGGAATGCCGCATACCACCAGGGCGAACACGGCGGCGGCGTAGGCGTGAAACACGGCGGCGGGGCTGATGCCCGCGATCCACATCATGGTCGTCGTGGTGTCGCCGACCACACTGCCCGAGCCGCCGGCATTCGAGGCCGCCACGATGGCCGCCAGATAGCCCACATGCACTCTCCCTCGAAAGACGATGGAGGCGATGCTGCCGCCGATCAGGGCGGCGGCGATGTTGTCGAGAAAGCTCGACAGCACGAAAATCAGTCCCAGCAGCACGAAGCCACCCATCCACCCGGAGGGGAGAAAACGGGGCAGCAGATCCGGCACCCTGCTCCGTTCAAAATGGTTCGACAGCAACGCGAATCCCATCAGCAGACAGAGCAGGTTGGCCAGAATGACCCATTCGTGTTGAAAGTGCAGCAGCAGGCCGTCCAGGCCCGTGCCGTGTTTGAAACCGGTGAACACCAACTTGAAGAAGATCACCGTCACCAGTCCGGTGAGGGCAACTTGCAGGGTGTGATTGTGCAATATGGCCACACCGAGCAGAATCGAGGCGAAGAGCAGAAACTCCACCGGAATGCCGAAGAGCATCGGTCCATCCGGGATCGGGGTGGTGTTGGCCAACAGGGCGGTTGGAGCGAGCAGAACAGCGAACAGGGTCAGAAGAAATGTTTTCATGTTGATTTTTCCCAATGGCCGTCATTCCCTTCCCCCTCCCTGGTTGACCCGCTCGGGAATGAAGCCGTCACGCATGGTCATGCGTTTGTTAGTGTTGAATTTCAGCGCGAAGTGCCCAGGAGGCGGCCATCTGCCGGGATTGCGTCAGTTGCTCCGGAGAGAGACGCGGACGCAGTTGCTCCTGTTCGCGGGTGGCGATCACATCGCCTTCCCGGGAGGCCAGTTCCAGCCACATGTGGGCGGCCACCAGATCGGTGGCAACCCCTTGGCCATCGCGCAGCATGCAGGCGAGATTGATCTGCGCCTGGGGATCGTTGTGTTGCGCCAACCGCTCGAAGGCGGTGAAAGCCTGGGTGTAATCCCGGTTCTGATGGGCATGTACCGCCAGGGTGAAGGCTTCATCTTGTTGATCGAGAAAGAGATCGATTATACTGGTTGTTTTCATGATCGTTCTCCAAAAGGGAGTGATACCGTGGACGGATGGTTATCCGTGGGATGAGATGCGTTTCTGGGGCGCGCGATTTTCACGCATGGCCGCCAGAGCGAGCAGAGCGTCGCGTGCGGTGACGAGATGTCGCTGAATGTCGAACAGGCAACGGTAGATCATCCACCGTTTGAGCATCGCAAGCACCATCGGAGGGGTGGTCTCTTCCTGCCAATGGTCCGGAGAGAGCAGGCTGCTCATGGAGCGCAGATAACGCATCTCCATGGCATCGAGGAGGCCGGTCAGCGGGTGAATCTGACTGCGAAGCCGGCGGGAGTGCTGCCCGAGGGCGGAAAATCCCTCGGTGAGCGTCAGGGAGGCTTCGTGAATCAGCAGCGTCATGGCCTGAATGGTCGGATCCCCCGACACGCACATCACCTCGGACTCTTCCAGGGCATCGTCGATGCGCCCCATCAGGGCATCCAACGCCAACACCACCCGCAACCACTCGTGACGTTCCAGGGGAGGACAGCGGCTGAGCAGATCCAGATTCCGGATCATGGCCGCTGCCCGTTCCCCTTTGTGGAGGGCTTCCACACGTTCCTCACCGCTGCTGTTTTCGTCTGGCGACCCCAATCGGCTGACCAACCGCTCGGCTGCTTGCATCAGCAGAGCGCATTGATCGGCAACCAGATTGTCGTATTCCGCTACACCGGCGACAATCGATTGGACCATGGCGTCGATCGTTGCAAAAACTGCTTTTTCCATGGGAAGCCCTCCATCAACGGATACAACCGGGTTACTTCATTTTTTCCGTGTACAAATCCATCACAATGGTTAGACGTTGGCTCACGTCCTTGTTGTAGGGTTTGTTGAGAACGGTTTTTTCCTTCATGCGCCAGGTTTCGGAGGTGGCGGCCAGGGCATCCACCAACTGCCAGCGATAGTCGAAGGTCTTGCCGGAGAGCGATTTGACCGAATCGATCTGCGGTTGGGTCAGCAATCCGCTTTTGCCCAGCTCCGGGAATTTGGCCGGATCCACGGTGATGCGCTCCATTCTGGCTTCCTGAACGAAGTTCAATTCGGCCTTGTACTCGGCGTGGGGCAGAATCTTGTCCACGTCGTTCTTGAGCGCGCCGGAGGTTTCGTAGCTCTTGCCGATCAGCGATTCCAGGGATTTGACATCCAGAACCTTGGCATGTCTTTCCAGCAACGGCTTGGAGACCTGGAATTCCACTTTCTGGAACACGGTGATGGCGAAGACATTTTGCACCAGGAACAGCATCACGAAACTGGCCAGGGCCGAGACGATCGGGGTCTGGATCCAGGCCACGACGATTCTGCCTGTGACTCTCCAGCGGATGTTGCTGGCATTTTTGATCAAGGCGATGCCGATCACGCCCCCCACCACCGCCTGGGAGCTGGAGACCGGAACCAGCGGAATGGTCGGCAGACCCAAAGAGGCCAGCACGAACTCCAGATCTTCGGAGGCGAACAGGAACAGCACCAGAGAGGTGGCAAGCACCACCACCACGGCTCCCACCGGGGTCAGTGGCGCGATGCTGTCACCGACGGTCATCATCACCCTTTTGCCATAGGTGTAGATACCCACGGAGATGGTGATGCCACCGACGAAGAACAGAATCTGCAATCCGGAGAGAAAGCCGACATCGGTGAACGGATTGGCTCCGATGAACACACCCATCACGTTGGCGATGTTGTTCGCGCCCAGAGAGTAGGAGCCAAGCACACCGGCGATGATCAGGGAGTAACGGGTCAGCGCATCCAGGGAGATGAGATGCACTTTTTGTTTATTGAGCCACCACGAGACGCCTTTGTACATGAAATAGCTGAAGAAGGCGGTCAATACCGGGCTGATGAACCAGGTGCCGATGATGGTCTTGAAGACGCTGAAGTCGGTGGCCATGCCGGTGAAGAAGTTCCAACCGATGATGGCACCGACGATCGCCTGGGTGGTGGAGACCGGCAGACCGAGCACGGTCAGCCAAGCCACGACCGCCGCCGCCGCGAAGGCGGCCACGAAGGCGCCGCCCAGGGCGTTGATGTCACCCAATTTGGAGAGGGTATGGGCAGCACCCGCACCGCTGATCACCGCACCGAGAATGACGAAGATGGTGCAAATCAACGCGGCGGTGCTGAATTTGATCATCTTGGTGCCGACAGCGGTGCCAAACACGTTGGCCGCATCGTTGGCACCCAGCGACCAGCCGAGAAACAGGCCGCTGGACATGAAAAACAGAACCGAAAGATCCATGGTAAATCGCTCCCGATTGGGCCTGGAAAGAAATTACGCAGCCCGTTTGATCGTGTAGATGGCGAGGAGGTCGCACACGTCTTCCGCCTCGTCGGCCAATTGATCGATTTTGTCCACGAAGTTGCGCAGGTGGGCTTTTTGATCCAGGCCGAGATCGATTTTGAAGATGGCGGTCTTCAGGGCGATGGAGAGTTTGTCGGCCTCTTTTTCGTACAGCATCACCTTGTGGGAGTGGTCACGCACCGCGTTGATGTCGCGGAAAAAGGCGCGGGTGGACATGACACAGGATTCCACGCTCAGGGCCACCTGCTCGCAGAGCAGTTTCAGCTCTTTGTGCAGTTCGGCGGGGAACTGCGGGTTTTCGATCGCGAAGTTGATCAGATTGTCTTCGAACATGTTGATCAGGGTGTCGAGATCTTCCAGCAGGCTCAGCACGTCGCCACGGAAGTCGGGGATCAGGGCCTGTTCGTAGAGTTCGGCTTCGATGGTACGGCGCAGATCGTCGCCACGGGATTCCATCGTGCTGACTTCTTTCACTTTTTGCTGGAACGCAGCCGCGTTGTTGCCGCCCGCTTCCAGAAAATAGGTGATGGCGGCCTTGAATTGGATGTTGCATTCCGACAGCACATCCAGGAATTCGTCGAGTTTGTGCTCCAGGGCCTTGGTGCGACCGAACAGGGACAGATTGGCGGTATTCATTGTCTTTCCTTTCATTTCGAGAAATGGCGATTGACCCTCGCGGGTCTGTTTGGTTGATATCTTCTTCCCATGATTTGTGCCATGGAGTTGTGTTCGACATTTGTTTTGATTATCAATGCATTATGCCGTTATTCACATTTTATGCGATGTGCAATGAGGGTGAAAAATTTTTTGCGCCTCTTCGGGGGAAAGTTTGTAACGGATTGTATTGATTGGTGAAAAAAATTTTAAAATCCTTTTCAGTTGACAGGGGTGACAGGGGGGTGAAAGGGTTCGTCGCCTCGATTTTTAGGCATGTTTTTTGCATGATTTTTTGGTTGCATAAATTCTGGTTTCGTCAATGGCTTGGATTGTTCGACAAGGTGAAATCGTGAGCGGATCGCCGGACCCGTCGCTGGCGGGTGAGAAAAAATATCCTTTTGAAAAATGGCTGCCGATGGGATTGGCCGGACTCCTGATCGGCGTCGGTGGCATCGTGGAAGGGATCCAACTGGCAAACGGACATCTGGAGTTCGGGGCCTATCGTTTTTTTTATTTCAATCTGCTGATCGTGCTGTGCGCGGGGGCGTGGTTCGGGGCGCGCAGCGGTCGTCACAGGCTGGCGTGGTGGATTCTGGCGTTTGTGGTGATCGATCTCACCTTCGGGGTGGTGACGCATAAACTCTCCCGCGCCGGTCCGGGTCGCTCCTTTCTGCCGGAAAACCACCTGCAGAGTCGTTTTCAGTATCATCCCCTGTTGCAGGCCGTGCCGACTCCCGGCTATCGGGACCGCCGCCACGAGCACGACGAACGCGGCTTGCGACGCTCCCTCCCGGTGAACCGGCAACGCCCCTCGATCGCCGTGTTCGGAGGCTCGACCACCTATGATATCGGTGTCAGAAACCGGGAAACCTGGCCCGAACGGCTGGAAGAGTCGCTGCATGGAGCGGCCAATGTGCTCAATTTCGGCGTGCCCGGATACAGTACCGCCGAACACCTGATCCAGACCGCTTTCTATCTCGATCCCCAACGGGATCGCCTGCGCTGTGCGATCTACTATGTGGGCTGGAACGATATACGCAACTCATTCCTGCCGAAGCTCGATCCGGGGTACGCCGATTTTCACCTGCCGTCGCAAATCGACAATCTCGACGCCAGACGCCGCAGTTTTCTGCACAGCTTCTCGTTGGGCGTGCTGCTGGATCGCATGCTGCATCTCCAGTTCGACTCCCTGCCGGGCGCGCCCGATTATCGCCGCGAACCGGAAGGCTCCGGAGTGGATGCGCGCTTGATGGAACTCTATCGCCGCAACGTCGGGAACATCGCCCGCCTCGCGCACGATCGGGGCGTTCGGGTGCTGTTCGTGGCCCAGTTGCTCAATGAAGGGCGTCTGAGCGGAGAAGGACGGTATGGGTGGTTGCCCATGGTGCGGGATCGGGAGGTGCCGGTGATCCAGGAGGCGTTCAATCAGGCTCTGGTGGAGACGGGACGGGAGCAGGGGTTCGAGGTGCTGCGGATCGGGTCGGGCGTGTTCGAGGATCGGGATTTCGTGGATAACGGACACTTCTCCGTGGAGGGAGCCCGCAAGTTCGCAAGCCGGCTGGAAGGATGGAGCCGGAATCACTGCCTGGAATGATCCGGTAAGAGGGGAGATGGCTTTTTTGGGGAGCGATGCTCCTGGATCGGATCACAAAAAAAGGCGCGCCCCAGGGGGACGCGCCTTTTTTTGTTACGGGATCCTCTCCGGATCAGGAGATCTGCACCACGATGTCATGCAGCACATCGCCGGCTTCGGCCATCTTGTCGGCGGTGTTGGAAAGATGACGATACAGCTCGCGACGCTTGAAGACTTCCATCACGTGCGACAGGGCGGCGGATTCGGCGCGGGGCTCGTCGTTGTCCAGAGCGCGCAGCTGGGCGTCCACTTTGAACAGCTCGGCGATGGCGCGACGATAGGCCTTCTCGGTGGAACGCTCGGCTTTGTGGACCGCTTCCGCATCCTGATCGGCCAGGGCCGGGGTGACACCCAGCTTCTGATAACCACGCTTCAGGGCATCCACACCTTCGCGCAGCAGTTGGGCCATTTCACGGGTGTTCTGGTCGGGTTTGAGGCCCAGACCTTCCATTTCACGGACCGTGGTCTTGGCATAGTTGAGAATCTGATCGATGGTGCTGACCGCACGATAGATGTCTTCACGGTCCATCGGGGTGGCGAAGGCTTGATTGAGCACGCTCATGTTGCGGGCTTTGATCTCGTCCCCTTTCTTCTCCAGTTCGCGGACGATCAGACCTTTGTCCTCGGCACCGGTATCCATGAAATCGACCAGGGCGTCCATGGCCTGGGCGCACAGATCACACTGATCGTTGATCATGCCATAGAAATCCGGCACGCGCGGAAAAACGTTGTTGAGGATTTTGGAGGCGAAAGAACTGGAACTACCACTCATGATGATTCTCCTTAAGTTCTAGCGGGCAGCAGAGTCTGCCCGGGTCGTGAATTGCTGATGTTCTTGAAGCTGTGTTGTGTTCGGATCGGATCAGATGGAGATGCTGCCACCTGAAAAGAGCTTGACCATATAATAGGTCAAGGCACCCACCGCACCGGAACAGGGGATGGTGATGATCCAGGTGCTGACGATCTCTTTGGCCTTGGCCCAACGGACCGCCTTGGGACGCTCGGAAGCGCCGATACCCATGATCGCGGAGCTCACC
>JADGBU010000040.1:9507-23793 GCA_015231295.1 Magnetococcales bacterium
GTGGAGCGGACGCACCTTGAAGATGCCGAAGCCCACGGTACGCACGATACGCCAACCGCCGGAGAGAATCCCCAGGGTGATGGCCACGGCGCAGGAGTAGATAACCCAACCCGGCACCACGAATTTATCGATGAATCCGCCCAGCACCAGAACCATGGTGATGATACCCATGCTTTTTTGGGCGTCGTTGGCTCCGTGGGAGAAAGCAAGAGCCGCAGCGGTGAGGAACTGAATCTTTCTCAACGGTTTGTTGACCGATGGGGTGGCCTTGCGCAACAATCCACGCATGAAGCGGTGAATCAGGAAGCCAACCCAGAAC
This sequence comes from Magnetococcales bacterium, assembly GCA_015231295.1. Lineage (GTDB taxonomy): Bacteria > Pseudomonadota > Magnetococcia > Magnetococcales > Magnetaquicoccaceae > Magnetaquiglobus. The sequence continues at coordinate 9,827 of JADGBU010000040.1, forward strand.
CCGAGCAGGGGGGAGACGAGCAGCGAGGCGAGAATCTTGACGAAGCCGGTGACTTTACCTTGTCCCAGATCGGCGAAGCCCCACAGCACATACTCCATGCCAGCCGAGGCGACGACCGCACCGATCAAGCCACCCACCAGGGCGTGGGAGGAAGAGGAGGGCAGACCGATCCACCAGGTGAGCATGTTCCAGAAAATGGCTCCGAAGATACCGCACAGGATGATCGAAACCGAAATGATTGGGGGCAAGTCACCGATGGTAATGAATTTGCCGATGGTGTTGGCCACGGCGGTGCCGCCCAGAATCGGGCCAAGCAGTTCGAAGGTGGCCACGACGATCACCGATTGAATCGGGGTCATGGCGCGTGAGGCGATGATGGTGCCGATGATGTTTGAGGCGTCGTGGAAACCGTTGGTGTAGTCAAAAATCAAGACGATGACCACCGCCACCACAGCCAGTGTGTAAATTTCCATAAGTTCCTTATCCCTTGCGATGCAGAGTAGTGCGATAGCAGAGCAGGCCGTTTTGACGGGCGCGCGGGGGTCGGCTGGCAAAAGAACGCAAGTATCCACCCGATCCGGATTTCCAAATACCTTGATGCAAGCAAGGGGTTTGGGTCTGGGTTCGGTTTGGAGAAGCAAGCATCCTTCAAAGGGGCGGGTTCATGACGTTTCGACCGCAGGAATTCTACTGTTGCGGCAGTGTGCAAGCAAAGCCGTACAGATCAAGTGCGGACGCCATTTCTGGCCTCTTTGATCGCGGGCGATTGAAATCTGGAGAGCCGGTTCCAATCGACAGGATACCATTCGGATTGAGCGCGCATCATTCGGAATGGAGCCCGTCTGCCTGGAAAAGGCGGTCGGATTGTGCCCTCGGTGCCCTATGTTAGCCGGGTATCTGCGTACCCATCCATGGAATCATAGCCCGATTGGGGCGGGTCTGGAAGTGGAATTCAGGCGGGGGGTGAAAATTTTTTTTCAGGGGGAGTGAACTTTTTGCGATCGGGTTTGCCAATCGGTTGAAATCAAAAAAATTTATTTCTTGTTGATTTTCGATCTTGCAAAAACGGGTCAAACGCTTCGTGCCCGTCCGGAGAGACGGTAATTGAGTGTCTGACGACTGATTCCCAGCAGCGTGGCCGCGATCCCCTGATTGTTGCCCGCCCGACGCAAGGCTTCCCGGATCAGGTATCCTTCGGCATCCTTCAAGGTCGGGAAACGACCGGGAATCTCCAGGCAGGGGCTGTTGTCCGGTTCGGTTTCGCAGTCGGACTCCGGGGCGGTGCGCTGGGTCTGGATCACCTCCTTGAAACTCTCCATGGAGAGGATCGGGCCGAAACGGTGTCGGGCGACGGCGTTGAAGATCAAGGCGCGCAACTCCCGCACGTTGCCTGGAAAATGATAGACCGACAGCAGCGTGTAAAGTTCCGCCGGAACCCGCAGCCCGGGCTTGTCCATGGCGATGGTGGCTTCTTGGAGGAAAAAGTCGATCAGCAGTGGCAGATCGTCCGCCCGTTGGCGCAACGGGGGGATTTCCAGGGGGTGGCTGGAGAGGCGGAAAAAGAGATCTTGCCTAAAAATCCCTTTGGTCATAAGTTGTTGCAGGTTGCGGTTGGTGGCGGCGATGATCCGGGAGCGGTTCAGTTTGGGAATGTCCGAGCCGAGGGGATAGTAGGTGCCATCTTGCAGCAGTCGCAGCAGCTTGACCTGGGAGGCGGCGGTCAGATCGCCGATCTCATCGAGGAACAGGGTGCCGTCGGAGGCCTGGGTGATCAATCCTTCCCGATCTTTTTCCGCGCCGGTGAAGGCCCCTTTCATGTGACCGAAGAGGGTGTCGGAAAACATGGTGTCGTCGAGTCCGGCGACGTTGACCGTCACCAGGCGTCCGCTTTTTTGGCTGAGGCGGTGGATCGCTTCGGCGATCATCTCCTTGCCGACGCCGGTTTCTCCGGTGATCAGGGCCGGTTCCGGGGATTCGGCGATGGCCTCGATATATTGAAACACCGAGATCATCTTGTTGTGACGGGTGAGTATCGAGGCGAAGGCTTCGGGATGTTTGAGTTTCTGATTGAGCAGGGTGTGACGCAGCACCCCCACGTGACGGCGCAGGGTACACACCTCCAGGGCGTGGCGTACCGAGGAGATCAGACGGCTCTCTTCCACCGGTTTCACCAGATAGTCGAACGCGCCTTCTTTCATGCAACCGATGGCGGTTTCCACATCCTGGGAGGCGGTCATCACCACCACCGGCAGCGCGGGATATTCCCGCACCAGACGCAGCAGCAGTTGCGTGCCGGGCAGATGGGGCATGATCAGATCCAGAATCACCATGGCGGGCGGGGTTCTGGCGATGAAGGCCATCGCTTCCCGGGGATCCTGAAGGGTGGCCACCGGCCCGATGCCATGGGCTTCCAGAAGATAACGGGTGGCGATCAGTTCATCGGCCTCGTCATCGACGAACAGCACCAGCGGCGCGGGAGTCTGTGCAGCGGAGGAGGCGTTCATGCGGTCTTCGGTTGCGGGGCGGGCACCGGCAGCGAGACGGTGAAGGTGGTGCCCGTTCCGGGTTGCGATTCGGTCTGGATGGTTCCTTCATGACGTTTCACGATATCCCAGACGATGGATAAACCCATGCCGATTCCTCCCTGTTCCCCCTTGGTGGTGAAAAATGGGGTGAACATGTTGGTCATTTCCTGTTCCGTCATGCCTGCACCCTCATCCGCGACCCGGACAATCACCCATTTTCGGTCTTCCGATAGCGTGGCGTCAAGCGTCACCCGAGCCTGACGGCTGCGCAGCGACTCCAGGGCGTTGAGCAACAGGTTGAGAAACAGTTGTTCCAACTGCAGCGGATTGCCCTGAAGATCCGGCAACTCCTCGGGTATGCTCACCTCGAAGTGATCGGTGTGCCGTTTGATCGGGTGCTGCATGATCGAGATGACGTGACGGATGACTTTGTGCAATTCGATCCGGCAGATCTGCACGCCGGGATCGGGTCGGGCCATATGCTTGAGATTGTTGACGATCCCCGAGATGCGCCGGGAGTTGCCCAGAATGCTTTCCAGCAGGCTTGGCAACATTTCCAGGGCGTGATCCACCGGCACTCCTCCCAGGGCGAACGCGCCATGTTCATCCCGGTAGCGGCGCAGCACGGCGGCGATATCCGGCCAGCTTCGGTTCAGGGCCACAATGTTGAATTGAATGGTATTGTTGGGATTGTTGATCTCGTGGGCCATGCCGGCGGCCAGAATGCCCAGCGAGGCCAGACGGGCATGACGCACCGCCTGTTCCTGATGCGCATGTTTTTCGGTGATGTCGCTGCCGAGGATCATCACCTCGTCGATCCGGCCATCGGCCCGGATCGGAACGAAACGCACCTCCCGCCATTGGGAGTCGGAATAGGGGAACTGGAAGTGATCCATCTCTCCGGTGGTGTAGACCTTGCGCAGGGCCTGTTCATGCCAACTGTGCAGTTCGGCCTGATCCGCCCCGAACAGATCCCCGAGCATCCGCACTTCGGGTCGGTTGGTGAGCAGTACCATGCCACGGCGATCCACGGTCAGGATGGTATCCGGATACTGGTTGAACAGAATCCGCAATTTGAGGGCCGATTGTTTCAATTCCGAGTAGAGCCGGTTTTTCTCGTTGAGATTGGAGGCGACATGCCGGAGAAAAAAAACCAGCAACCCCGTGATGAACAGACCGCCGAACAGAATCATCCACGGGGTGTGGGGAAACTCTTCGCCGCTCAGCAGATGCTTGGAGGGGATGGCGGTGATGATCCAGCGTTTGTCCGCCACGGCGATGGTCTCTTGCAGCATGTTGGGCTGACGTGTCAGCCATTGCTGCCAGTTGGCCCGATCCACCGGATCATCGGGCTTCGACTCCAGACGGCTGTAGTAGGAGTCGATGAAGCGGGGTTGACCGTTTTCATCCTGTTCCAGAATGAGAATCTGTACGCCACGGGGTTCCAGCAGACGGATCGCCTGTTGCACCAACTCTTCCAGATCGAACACGCCCAGCAGAATGCCGGTTTCCGGTGTGTCGGAGGATGGGGGGGGCGGATGGATCGGAACCGTCACCACGAACTGTTCGATGATCTCCTCGGAGGTGGTGGGGCGGAACAGGGTGGTCACGACGATTCGGTTCAGTCTGGCGGCGCGGGCAAACAGCGTGTTGAGATGAAGGTCGGCTTGAAAATCATGCCCCTGGGGAAAGAGCGGAGGCGCGCTCCCGTAGGCCCGCAGCGGCGAGGTGGGGGGATCGCCGAGTCGCGGGATCCAGATCAACTCCTGAAGGCCGTGAATCTTGCTCAGAAAGGTTTGAGACAGTTGGGTGAATCCCTCGGTGGTCGGATCCCGCTCCTGCAGCAGATTGCCGAGAATCTCCATATTGTGGATGGTCTCTTCGAGACCGCGTTGCAGCGCGCCCACCCGGTCCTTGGCGAGCCAGTGAAACTCCAGTCGGGAGTGGTGATCCAACTGGCTGGTCATGGTATTGAAGACCAGCACGGAGATGACAACGCCTGCAATCGCGATCGCCAGGATCATCCGTTGCAGGGGCATGATTCCGGTGAAATGCATGTGCTTCAATCCATCGCCCGGGTCAGGTAGGCGTGGATCAGGTGATCGAGAATCAGATGGGCATCTTCCGCCGGTCCGTACTCCTGGAGTCCGGTGGGGACATGGATCCCCTCGTCGGCCATGGCGTGGAGCTTTCCGCCGTCGAAGGCGGTGATCGCCACGGTGCGGATGTTCATTTTTTGGGCCCAGGTGAAGGCCGACAGCAGATTGGGCGAGTTGCCCGAAGCGGAGATGCCCACCAGCAGATCCCCGGCGCGACCGAGTACCCGCAGTTGCCGGACGAAAATCTCCTCGTAGCCGTGATCGTTGCTGATGGCGGTGACGATCGCCTGATTGTCCACCAGACTCAGGGCGCGGAAGGGTTTCCGGGGACCGGGACGCACCCCCACGGCCAGATCGTTGGCAAAATGGCTCGCCGTGGCGGCACTTCCGCCATTGCCGATGAAAAAGATCGTGGCGTCCCGATCCCTGGCGTCTCGCAAGGTTGTGATGAAGCGGCTGATCTGGCGGGTGTCGATCGCCTGGAGTATCCGGGTCAGATGGGCGATGTAGGCTCGGGCGAACTGGGCCGGATCCGGGTCGAAGAGGTGGTCGAGTGCATTCATGGGATCTTTCTTTCCCGAAGCGCGCGTGAAAGCGCATTGGAGATGTTGGTGCTATCTTCGGCCATTTTCCGCTTCGGGCGCAATGCCCGACAAGCAGAGCGGCTCCGGATCCCGGCGGGTCGGGAGGGTGAAGCGGGGGAGTTCTTGGAGAAAAAAGGGGGGCGGTGACGGGGTGGGCGCGGGATGCATTTTTTTAATTTACACGGAAAAGAGGATTGAGTTACATTTTTCCGGTGCGGGTTTTTGTTCAGCTGTCATGGGGAGAATGACCGATGCCCGCTTTCTGGGCACGTCGCCTGGGAACGTCTCGTATCTTAAAACCATGAGGAGGAAAGACAATGAATAAAAGTTTGCGTGTTTTGGCCTTGGCGACCCTGCTCGGTGGAGCGGCCATGTTCTCCAGCGGTGATGCCTCTGCCTGGTGGGGCGGTCCGGGTTGGGGCAACAACGGCTGGGGCAACAACGGCTGGGGCAACAACAATAACTGGAACGACTGGAACAACAACTGGGGCAACAATTGGCTCGGCAACGGCAATGGCAATGGCCGCGCCAATGGCAATTTCGGTTTCAATATGGGCGGTGACGTGGCCGGTTCCGGCAATGGCAACAACAATTGGAACAATAATTGGAACAACGGCTGGAACAATGGCTGGAATAACGGCTGGAACAATGGCTGGTATCCCGGTTATGGTTATGGTCCCGGTTATGGTCCGGGTTGGGGCTATGCTCCGGCCTGGGGTGGCGCGCCGGGTTGGGGTTATCCGCCGGCTCCGGCTCCCGAAGCCAAAGCCGAAAAGGCCGACGACAAGAAATAATCTTGTTCAAGGGGGGGATGGGGCGCTGTCCCCCCCCGATCGGTCCCTGGGTCATGGACCCCTGGACCCCAATCGTTGTTTTGGGTGATCCCTGATGCCTCGTCTGCTTTCCATCATTCTGCCGGTCCATGACGAGGCTCCGGTGATTCAGCAGCAAATCCGGGCGGTGCGCGCCCGGTTCCCCGACGCGGAAATCCTGGTGGTGGATGACGGCTCCCGCGATGGATCCGGCGAACTGGCCCGTCAGGCGGGAGCACGGGTGATCCGCCATCCCGGCAATCTCGGCAATGGGGCCGCGATCAAAAGCGGTGCCCGTCACGCGCGCGGCGAGATTCTCGTCTTCATGGACGCGGATGGCCAGCACGATGTCGCCGATATCCCCCGATTGCTGGAACTGCTCGACTCCGGATGCGAAATGGCGGTCGGAGCCAGAGTCGCCCGCTCTCACGCGGGATGGATCCGCCGAATCGGCAATGCGACACTCAACCGGTTTGCCTCCTGGCTCACCGGACAGCCCATTCCCGATCTGACCTCCGGCTTTCGTGCGGTGCGTGCCGGTTCATTCCGTCGTTTTCTCTATCTGCTGCCCAACGGTTTTTCCTATCCGACCACCTCGACCATGGCGTTCATGCGCTCCGGTCTGCCGGTGGGTTTCATTCCGATCGTCGCCCATCGGCGCGTGGGCAAAAGCAAAATCCGCCTGATGCACGACGGGGCGCGTTTTTTCATGATCATCCTGAAAATCACCCAGCTCTTTTCACCGATGCGGGTCTATCTGCCGATCAGTCTGCTCTTTTTCGCGCTCGGCGTGGCCCGGTACAGCTATGTCTACGCCTTGACCGGACGGCTGACCAATATGCCGGTTCTGTTGTTTACCGCTTCGTTGCTGGTTTTTCTGATCGGCTTGCTTTCCGAACAAATCGCGACTCTGTACTATGCCCTCTCTTCCCCCCTGCCGGACCCCCTGCCGGATGATCAGGAGCCACAACCCCCATCCGGACAGAGCCCATAACAGATCGATGCCGGTCTGGATCAATCGGGTGGTCAGGGCCAGCAACGCGGTCTGTTCCGGATCGAGGAACGGTGCCAGGGTGGCCAGCAGCAGCCCTTCGCGCACCCCGATTCCGGCGGGCGCGAAAAAGGCCAGAAATCCCGCCGTGTTGGCCAGACAGAATGCCCCGGTCGCCACGAAAAGCAAGCTGTGATCCATCGGCATCATGCCCCAGGAGGCCACGATCAGGCCGCCGCCGTAAAGCAGCGCGGCCAGGGTCTGGAGAGCCAGCAGACGCATCAGCTCCCAACCGCTCAGGGTGGCTTGCAGCGGCTCCCGTCCCAGTCGTTTCAGGATGGCGTTGCAGAGCGTCCGGTAGAAACCGGGATGGAGCAGTATCGGCATCAGGGCCGGCGCGAGGGTCAGGGCCAGTTGCTGATCTGCGGAGAGTCGCTGAAACCAGGGCGTGGCCGATCCCCACAGCAGCAGACCGAGCCCGATGTTGCTGGTGACACCCAGAGAGATCATCACCAGGGTGGCGGTGGTGATGGTGAGCAGCGGCACGCCGAAACGACGGGCGAGCCAAGCCTGTCCGATGACGGAAAAGGCTTTTCCCGGCAGATATTTGCCGATGGGTGGCACCAGCACCAGCACCAGACTCCGACCCCAGGTGAGGCCATCGCTCCAGCGGGCGAGCAGCCGACGGAAGCCCGCCGCCTGCAGGATCACGCCACCGCTCATCAGGCCGAGTCCGGTCAGCAGCCAGCCGGGTCGCCAGCGGAGCTGTTCCCACTCCAGGGGGAGCAGGGCGGTCTGCATCGCCGCGCCCACCCACCAGGCGCAGCCGAAAAAGAGCATCCATTTCAAGAGACGTTTCATGACGCCATTGTCCCGGAACTGCGTCGCAGGGCACAATGGATATTTTGCAAGGTAATGGGGATCGGGGCGGTGCGATGATGCTTTATTTGTGTGAAAAGCCCTCTCAGGCTCGGGATATCGCCCGCATGCTGGAGGCGCACAACCGGCGGGATGGCTATCTGGAAGGGAGCGGAGTGCGGGTGACGTGGTGTCTGGGTCATCTGCTGGAGATGATCCCACCGGATGGTTATGGCGTGCTCTGGAAGGCGTGGCGACTGGAGACGCTGCCGATTCTGCCCGATGGCTGGCGGGTGGAGGTGCGGCAGAAGGTGGGCAAGCAGTTTCGGGTGATTCAGGGGCTGCTGAAAAGTTGTGACGAGGTGGTGATCGCCACCGACGCGGATCGGGAAGGGGAAACCATCGGACGGGAGGTGCTGGATCATTGCGGCTATCGGGGTCGGGTTTCCCGTCTGTGGTTGTCGGCCCTGGATGATGCCAGCATCCGCAAGGCTCTGGGGGCGCGTCTGCCGGGGGTCAAGACCGAACCGCTCTACCGGGCCGGATTGGGACGGGCGCGGGCCGACTGGCTGGTGGGGATGAATCTGACCCGTGCCTATACCCTGTTGGGGCGTCGCGGCGGATACGAGGGGGTGTTGACCGTGGGGCGGGTGCAGACCCCGACCCTGAAACTGGTGGTGGATCGGGATCGGCTGATCGAACAGTTCCAGCCGAGGGATTATTTCGAGCTTTGGATCGCGTGCGCGGCTCGTGCCGGGGGTTTTCGCGCCAAATGGGTGGTGCCGGAAACCGAGGCCGATGAGGAGGGACGCTGTTTGGATCGTCGTCGGGCCGAGGCGGTGGCCGGAGCGGTGACGGGCGCGCCGGGCGGGATCGTCAAGGCGGAAACCAAACGGATGCGCGAGGCGGCTCCGCTGCCTTTGGATCTTTCCACGTTGCAGCAGGAGGCTTCGCGTCGTTGGGGCATGGGGGCTGCCCGGACCCTGGAGGTGGCTCAGTCGCTCTACGAAACCCGCAAGGCGATCACCTATCCGCGTACCGATTGCCGCCATTTGCCGGAGAGTCAGTTGGTCGAGGTGGCCGAGGTGTTGCAATCGCTGGTGCGATCCGACGCCTCCTTGGGGGAGTTGGTGGCTCTGGCCGATCCTTCGATTCGTTCCAAGGCGTGGGACGATGGCAAGATCACCGCCCATCATGCGATGATTCCCACCAAGGCGGGCTCTCCGGTCGCGGCGATGTCTCTGGAGGAGTCCCGGCTGTACGATCTGGTGCGTCGTCACTATCTGGCGCAATTTTTTCCGGTTTTTCAGTATGATCGGAGCGTGGTGGAGGTGTCGGTCGCGGACTTTTTGTTTCGCGCTTCGGGGAATGTGGAGATCGCCCCCGGCTGGAAGGTGGTGCTGCGGCGTGAGCCCAAGCCCGGCGAGGCCGAGGAGCCGGGGCTGCCCCAGGGGTTGAAAAAAGGAGAGACGATCCGGGTGGAAGAGGCTCTGGTGGAGGAGAAACGGACCAAGCCTCCCAATCGTCACACCGAAGGCACCTTGATTCAGGCGATGAAGAGTGTCGGGCGCATGGTGGAGGATCCCCGTTTCAAGCAGACCTTGAAGGAGACCTCCGGGATCGGGACCGAGGCCACCCGGGCGGCGATCATCGAGAATCTGTTGCAGCGATCCCTGCTGCGCAAGGAGGGGAAATCGCTCATCAGCGCGCCGGTGGCGCGGGTGCTGGTGGATGTGTTGCCCAACAGCGTGACCAATCCCGCCACCACCGCCATCTGGGAACAGGCGTTGGAGGAGATCTCCCAGGGAACCCGAACCCTGGAGGAGTTTGAACGCAAGGCGGTCATTTGGGTGACGCGACTGATCGAGGCCGTCAAAAAGGAGGGGGATCACCATCTGGGTCGTTTTGCCGAGCTGTCCGCCGCCTCCGGGGTCGAGGGGAGCGGGAAGGGCGGGGCGGCGGGAATGGGAGATGCCGGGAAGGCCGGGCAGAATGCGGGGGATGGCTGTCCCGCCTGCCGCAAGGGGCGTCTGGTGACGCGCAGCAGCCGCGAAGGGCGTTCGTTTGTGGGATGCGATCGGTTTCCGCGCTGCCGGTTCACCCGTCCCGGATGAGGGGTGGCGACTCTGGGCGCGGGATGCGGATTGAATAACGTGATGGCGTGATTGTTGCTTATTGGGCCAATTGAAAAGAATGCTTCGAAAGTGTGTTGCATGACATTTGGACACTCAACTTTGTGCGGGTCCGGACCGATCCATAATCGAGACTCCTTCGTTTCAGGGGCCGGGGGATGAAAGTCGGCGGATGAACATCGATCTTTTTGCGGAATGCCGGATTTGAGTCAATGCGAAATGAATGGCGGTGAAAAGTTTGATTTTTGGGGCGGATTGCCAAGTATGCAAATTTTTCCGAGCAACCCCCCGGGAATTCGTCTGAGTTCGTGCGACCGGGGGCGAATCGAGCATTTCGCTTGACCCATTGAACGGAGTTCGCTATTCTATAAAAATGTGCACTTTTATAGTGCATTCATTCTGATGGGTTGGTAGTTCTTGTTTTTGTCATTTTTTTGAATGATCGATCCTTTTGGCTGCTCAACTATAGAGCGCTTCGGAACACGCCTTCACAACCAGAAGGTCTGTTCAGGCGAAACATCTCGTTTGGAGGCATTTAAAGATGCACACTGCGCAATCGACCCCCGTTACTTCCCAATCCAAGACCTTGGTATGCAGGCAACGGGCGCAGCAGAGGGTGTTGTCCCTGGCTGCGGCGATGGCCGTGTGTGGTTCGGTCAATCCGGGATGGGCGGCGGATACTCTGGACGCCTCGACCACCGGCCTGCCTCTCGCGGCGGATATGACCATCAACAGTCGCGACAACGGCGCGGACATCACCTATCGGAACAGCGGTACCGGCACCCGTCTCGATCTGGATACCAACACCAAGGCGATCATCACCTGGGATCACAGCACCGGTAGCGGCTTCAACATCGACTCCGGCAAGACGCTCTCGATCATCAACGACTCGAACAACTTCACGGTCCTGAACGTGGTGAGCGGCGGAAGCGGTACCACCATCGCGGGAACCATCTCCACGCTGGGTGCCAACGCCTCGGTGATCATTCTCGATCCCAACGGCATCACCATCTCCGATGGAGCCTCCCTCAACGACATCACCAATCTGGGTTTGTTCACCCAAGACACCTCCACCGGTGCATCCAATCTCAACGCATCGGCCCTGGATGCCAGTGCGGCCAACTTCGGCCTCACCTTCAACACGCTCTCCAATACCGACAAAAACGTCACCATCGGGCAGAATATCGGTCTGCAATCCGGTGGCGATCTGGTGATTCGCGCCGACGGTGCCGTCACCATCAACGACGGGTCGGCTTCGGGACAGATCCAGGCCCAGGACATCACCATCACCGCCAACGGTGCCGTGGCCGTCGGCAGCAACTCCTCGTTGCAGTCCGCCGGCACCCTGGCGGTCTCCACCGCCACCAATCAGAATGCCACCCTCCGCACCACGGGTGCCACCACTCTGGGTGACATCAATGTGGGCACCGGTGTTTTGTCCATCACGGCCACGGGTCAGCTCTCCCAGGGCTCCTCGGCGACGATCACCGCCAACGATGTCGTCATCAGCACCACCTCTGCCGTGGGCACCGCCGAAACCACGGGTTTGAACCTGAACTCCACCAATATCCAGGTGGATAACGGCAGTTCGGCCACGACCGGTCAGGCCATCTACATCAATGCCGTGAATGGTGCCACCGTCATGCTGGAAGAGGTGAAGGGCTCCACCGTCACCTTGGGCAACCCCGGCGGGACTGCCGGAACCGGAACCTTCCAGGGGGAGTCCTCCGGAGTCGATATCGACATCACCGCCACCACCCTGACCATCGGCAACGACTCGGGTCTGACGAACATCAAGACTGCGGTCAGCAATCTGGCTCTGAGCAGTGCCGGCAGCTCCACCATCAGCAATACCGGCGTGTTGAGCATCAATACCGGCTCCACGACCCAAACCGGCTCGACCATCCAGATCACCAACGATCAGGATATCACCATCGCCGGCACCCTCGATGCGGGCACCTCGAAGAATACCGCGCTGAGCCTGATCACCCCGGCCAGCAAGACCGTCACCATCGCCGATGACGCCAGCTCCTCGGCGGGCAACATCCGCCTGAGCAGCATCAGCATCGTGGCCGACAACGTGATCGTCAGCGATACCACCTCCGGGCATATCTATCTGGATAACGGAGGCACCGCCTCCATCCGCGCACCCACGGCGGGCCGGAGCATCAGTCTGGGCACCCATCCGGGAACCGGGTTGGACCTCAACAGCACGGAACTTCAGGTCTTCGGCACCAGCGGCAGCGATACCGCCACCCTGGTGGTCGGAGCCTCTTCGGATGGCAGCAACGCCGGGACGGGTGCCATCGTCGTGACCGCCAATGTCTCCACCAACATCGGCCTGAGCCTGTACGGTAGTTCGTTGGCCTTCACCGGCGGTGGAATCACCCTCGGCAGTGGCACCTATCAGCCCTTTGCCGCCACCATCACCGGTGCCGTGACCTCTGCGGCCAACAGCACCGCCGATATCACCGCCTCCACGATCACCATCGACGCCACCGGCAGCGTGGGCACCACCACCGCCACGGAAGATCTCGACATCGATGCCAGCGGCCTGGTGAACATCACCGCCGGGGCTTCCGGCTCTTCGGCTGCCGAGACCATCAATGTCCGTTCGTTGGGCACCACGCTCTCTTTGGGTCAGTTGCAGGTGCGGGACTCCGTGACCGCCCTGAACGCCGGCGATGCCATCACCCTGAGCGCCGATGGCGAGGTGACCGACGGCAATGCGGCCACCGCCAACCTGACGGCCCAGACCGTCAATCTCCGTGGCGCGACCACCAACAATACCGCTGCGGCCACGGCCTTCGGCACCTCCGCCGATACCCTGGAGGTTTCCAAGGCGACGACGGGTTTGACCATCCGGGATTACAACGCCGGTACGGTGCAGGATGCCACCGCCACCACCACCTTCGAGGGGGTCCATCTCACCACGGATTCCAGCCTCACTCTGGCGAATGATCTTTATACCAGCTCCACCGGCGGGACCGGTGTTTCGTTGCTGGTCACGGGGACGGGCACCTTCAACAACAGTGGCAAGACGATCGCGTCGGGCAACACCAGCGACGTCACGATTTCGGCGGCGGACATCACGCTCTCCGGAACCAGCGTGATCTCCACGGCGGCCACCGGCACGGTCTCTTTGACCGACACTTCGGGTGGCATGACCCTCGGTGAAGAGACCGCTGCCGCCACCAACGATCTGACCGCTGCGGAACTGGAAGCGATCTCCGATACGCCCCATCTTTCCATCAATGCCACCAATGTGGCCGTCGGCTCCACCGGTCTCACCATTCACGACGACTACGACGCGAATAACGTCTGGGCCGGCAATCTCACCAGTCGCAACGTCACCTTGAGCACCTCGGGCGACATCGTGGGCGGTGCGGCCACGGTCAATGGTGCGATCATCACCCTGAGTGGCGATGATATCGGCACCAGCGGCACCTCCGTAGATGTGACGGCGAACACCCATCTGATCACCACCTCTACCAATGCGGCCTACATCTCCTCGACGGGAGCCCTGGCCCTTTCCACCACCACGGTGGGTGGAGTGCTGGACATCGATTCCACGGGGGCCGTGACCAATGTGGCCAATGCGGCGATCAGTGCCGGAGCCACCACCATCACCACCTCCAACGATGCGGTTACATTGGGTGATCAGACCGGTGATACGGTCAACTTCTCCTCGGTGACGCTCTCCACGGGGACGGCTGCCATCTCCATCGTCGAAGACAGTGCCATGGATATCGCGGGGATCACCAACAGCGGGACGGTGAGTCTGACCGCTGGCGGCGCGATTACCGATAGCGGGAACATCGCGGCGGGTGCGGTGACGTTGAGCACCTCTGCGGCCAATGGCGCGATCACGTTGGATATGACGGGTCATGCGGTGACAAGCTGGAATGCCTCCTCGGGTACGGGGAACATTCAGATCGTCGAATCGGATGCCATGCTCATCGCGGG
>JADGBU010000325.1 GCA_015231295.1 Magnetococcales bacterium
CTCATCCCATCTGCCATTGAATCCCCTGGGCATCCGCATGGGCGGTGACGACGCTTCCGGGTCGGCAGCGTCCCGCCAGCAACGCCTCCGCCAAAGGATCCTGAAGATGACGCTGCATCAACCGTTTCAGGGGTCTGGCTCCATAATCCGGATCGAAACCTTCGCGGGCGAACCAGCTGCGCGCTTCCGGGGTCAACTCCAGGGTGATGCGCTGTTTGGCGAGAGCCTGACGAATCCGGGTCAATTGAATTTCCACGATCGATTCCATCTGCTCCGCCCGCAACCGGTGGAAAACGATGATCTCATCGAGACGGTTCAAAATTCCGGCTTGAACGCCCGTTGCAACTCCGCCATCACCTTGGCGCGGGTCAGCTCCGGCGTCAGGGGATCGGCGGCGATCAGATGGGTCGAGCCGATATTCGAGGTGAGAATGGTCACCGAATTCTTGACATTGACCACCCGACCCTGAGAATCGGTCAGACGGCCATCGTCGGGAATCTGGAGCAGCACGTTGAAGACATCCGGATGGGCCTTTTCGATTTCGTCGAGCAGGATCACCCCGTAAGGACGCCGCCGGACCGCTTCGGTCAACTGTCCGCCCTCCTCGAACCCCACATAGCCGGGAGGCGCGCCGATCAGCCGCGAGACCGAATGTTTTTCCATATATTCCGACATATCCAATCGCGTCATGGCCCGGTCATCGTCGAACAGAAAACCGGCGAGGGCTTTGGTCAATTCGGTCTTGCCCACGCCCGTGGGTCCGAGAAACAAAAACGAGCCCATCGGACGATTGGGATCTCCCAGACCGGCTCTGGCCCGACGCACGGCGCGGGAGACTGCGGACAACGCCTCCTCCTGACCCACCACCCGTTCCGCCAGTCGGGATTCCATGGCCAGCAGTTTGTCCCGTTCCCCTTCGAGCATCCGGGAGACCGGAATGCCGGTCCAGCGGGAGACCACGGCGGCGATCTCCTCTTCGCCGACCTCCTCCCGCAGCAACCGCTCCCGATCCGGCGCATCCGCCGGCTGATCCAGACGCCGCAACAAGTCCGGAATCACCCCGTATTTCAGCTCTCCGGCGCGGGTCAGATCTCCTTTCTGTTCGGCATCTTCCAGCTCCTGGCGGGATTTTTCCAAGGTTTCTTTGAGCTTGCGTCCGGCATCGATCTGGGATTTCTCCTGCTGCCAGCGCAGCGTCAGCACCGAGGATCGCTCCTTGTCGTTGGCCAGATCCCGTTCCAGTTGCACCAGACGCTCCCGCGACACCGGATCGTTCTCCTTGGAAAGCGCGGAGCGTTCGATCTCCAGTTGCAGAATGCGCCGATCCAGTTCATCGATGGCCTGGGGTTTGGAGGTGATCTCCATGCGGATGCGCGCGGCGGCCTCATCCACCAGATCGATCGCCTTGTCCGGCAGAAACCGATCGGTGATGTAGCGATCCGAAAGCGTCACCGCCGAAACGATCGCCCCATCGGTGATCCGCACCCCGTGATGCAGTTCGTACCGCTCCTTGATGCCCCGCAAGATCGAGACGGCATCTTCCACGCCCGGCTCGCCCACCATCACCGGCTGAAAACGACGGGCCAGGGCGGGATCTTTTTCCACATGTTTGCGATATTCATCCAAGGTGGTGGCCCCCACGCAGTGGAGATCCCCTCGGGCCAGAGCCGGTTTGAGCAGATTGGAGGCATCCATCGCCCCTTCGGTACGACCCGCTCCCACCAGGGTATGCATTTCATCGATGAAGAGCACCACCCGACCCTGGGCATCACGCACTTCATTCAGCACCGCCTTGAGACGCTCCTCGAACTCGCCCCGATATTTGGCTCCAGCGATCAACGCGCCCATATCCAGCGCGACGAAACGCACCCCCTTGAGCGATTCCGGCACATCGCCCCGCACCACCCGCAACGCCAGACCTTCGACGATGGCGGTCTTGCCCACCCCCGCCTCGCCGATGAGCACCGGATTGTTTTTGGTCCGCCGGGACAACACCTGAATGGCGCGACGAATTTCATCATCCCGTCCGATCACCGGATCGAGTTCGCCCCGCCGAGCCAGTTCGGTGAGATCCCGACCATATTTTTCCAGAGCCTGAAAGCCGCTCTCCGGATCGGAGGAGGTGACACGTCGATTGCCGGTAATCTCTTTCACGGCCCGTTCCAGGCTTTCGCGGGTGATGCCGAACCGCTTGAAGAGCGGAGCCAGCTCCCCTTCTTTGCCGCTGGCCATGGCCAGCAGAAAATGTTCCGTGGAGACATAGGCATCCCGGAGTTCTCTGGCCAGGGTGTCGGCATCGGCCCACAGGGCCTGCATGCGCCGCGAAAAGAGCACCTGATCGGCTCCCGAGCCTTCCACTCTGGGAAAGCGATCCACCAGAGCGGTCAACTCCTCCCGGAGACGGGAGAGGGAGACGCCCAGTTTTTCGAGGATCGGCGGAATCATGCCCTCGCGCTGATCCAGCAGGGCCAGCATCAGATGTTCGGGTTCCAGGCGTTGATGACGTTTGCCCGCAGCCAGACCGATGGCACTTTGCAAGGCCTCCTGGGATTTGGTGGTCAGACG
>JADGBU010000041.1:0-6688 GCA_015231295.1 Magnetococcales bacterium
GGGTCCAGGGGCCATTGGCCCCTGGTGGGATCCAAGGGCGAAGCCCTTGGGATTTGCCTTTGGCGCGCTTTTCAGACAAGCGAATGGCGCAGCCATTCGCGCAGCGCGCCCATCAGGCCGCCGCAGGCGGCGCATTTGGACGAAACCTCAGAGCTTGCCAAAACGCATCCTCCCGAAATGGGAACGGTTTGAAAATCAAATCATCCAAAAAATCGGGCTTGAAATTCAAAACCCTGGGGGATGAATCCCCCAGACCCCTTCTTTTTTTTCAATAATTTTCCTTCCGGTGCGCTTTGGAGGAGCGAGGCATGTCGCAGAATGCCATCGAGCTGTCAACGATTTTCGAGTGGTATCGGCAGGGACGGATCGCCGAGGTGTTGCACGCCGCCCGCGAGGTGTTGCGCGTCGATCCAGGCCAGCCGGAGTTGCTGAATCTGGCCGCCGTTTGCAGTCTTCATCTCGGGGAGCCCCCGGAACAGGCGGAAGCCTGCTGGAAACAGTTGCTGCTCACGCATCCGGAGTTTGCCGAGGTCCACAACAATCTGGGGGTTCTGCTGCAAAATCAGGAGCGGTTCCAGGAGGCCGAGGGGTCGTATCGGGAGGCGATCCGCATCCGGAGCGATTTCGTGGAGGCCTACAACAATCTGGGCATGGTGCTGGCGAAACAGGAGCGGTTCGACGAGGCGGAAAGCTGTTATTGTCAGGCGTTCGCGCTCAAGCCGGAGAGCGGCAACGCCTTCAATCGCGGCAATCTCCACCGGGCGCGCCATCGCTCCGCCGAGGCGGAAGCCGCCTATCGGGAGGCTCTGCAACTCGATCCGAATCATGCCGAGGCTTACAACAATCTGGGGGTTTTGCTGCAAGAGTCCAATCGGATCGAGGAGGCCGGGATCGCCTTCCGGGAGGCGTTGCGCCTCAAACCCGATTATGCCGGAGCCTGGAACAATCTGGGGGGACTGAACAGCCAGGGAGCGGAGAATCTGGAGGAGGCGGCCCGCTGTTATCAACAGGCGATCCATCTTCAGCCCGATACCGTCGCGCTCCACAACAGTCTGGGAGACATATACGTCAAACAGGGGCTGTTGACCGAGGCGGAGGCCTGTTATCAACAGGCTCTGCGGTTGCGTCCGGATCTGTCCGAGTCCTACAACAAATTGGGCATGTTGTGGCATCGGCTGCGTCCGGCGGATGCCGAGGCATTCTATCGCGAGGCGGTCCGGGTCGAGCCGGAGTGCGCCGAAGCCTGGAACAATCTGAGTGTCCTGCTGCAAGAGCAGAAACGCTACCCGGAAGCCGAGGTGGTCAATCGGGAGGCGTTGCGTCTTAAACCGGAATTCGCCGAGGCTCATCACAATCTGGCCAATCTGCTTCAGGATCTGGGACGCTCGGAGGAGGCGATTGCCGCTTACCGGCTGGCGGTGACGTACAAGCCGGATTATCTGGAGGCGTTTTGCCTGCTGATTCATCAGTTGCAGTTGCTGAGCGACTGGAAGGAGCATGATCGGCTGTTCCATCAGATGATGGTGCTGTTTTACTCCGGAAAGCGGGGGTTCATTCCGTTCATTTTCTTGTCGTTGCCCACCAATGGCCGTGAACAGCGGGGCTGCGCCGAAGCCTACGCGCGCAAATATGCCGCCATCGGACCCGGATTGTGCGATTTCCGTCCCCCCGCGACGCCTCCGGAGCGGCTCCGGATCGGCTATCTGAGCGGGGATTTCCGCAATCATCCCGCCGCCCATCTGACTGCGGAACTGTTCGAGTTGCATGACCGCAGTCGTTTCGAGATCATCATCTATTCGTATGGTCCGGATGACGGCCATCCGGTCCGCAAGCGGATCATGGCGGGATGCGATCGCTTCGTGGATCTGCATGCCCTGACCTATGACGCGGCGGCGCGACGCATTCACGAAGATGGCGTGCATATTCTGGTGGAGTTGCAAGGGTTCACCCGTGGCACCCGCCTGGAGATTCCCGCGATGCGCCCGGCCCCGATCCAGGCCACCTGGTTGGGATATCTGGGCACCATCGGCGCGCCGTTCATCGATTATGTGATCACCGACTGGTTCATCTCGCCGGTGTGGAGCGAATCCCATTTCCGGGAGAAGCTGGTCCGGCTTCCCTGCTGCTATCAGCCCAACGACCGGCATCTTGCCATCGATCCCCGCACTCCCACCCGTGCGGAGTATGGATTGCCGGAAGAGGCGTTCGTGTTCGCCAACTTCGGCAACGCCTACAAGATCACGCCCGAGGTGTATGAGGTCTGGATGACCCTGCTGCGGGAGACCCCGGACAGCGTTTTGTGGTTGTGGAAGGCCAATCCTCGGGTGGTGGAGAATTTGTGCCAGGAGGCGGAGAGTCGCGGGGTGTCGGCCTCCCGGTTGATTTTCGCCGATACCTTGCCTTTGTCGGAACATCTGGCCCGGTATCGGCTGGTGGATCTCTATCTGGATACCTTCCCTTACGCCTCCGGCACCACCGGCAGCAACACCTTGTGGGCCGGATGTCCTATGGTGACCTGCGCGGGTCAGACTTTCGCCTCGCGGCAGGGGGGCAGTCTGTTGATGCAGGTGGGATTGCCGGAACTGGTCACGTTCTCCTTGGAGCATTATCTCTCCGTGGTTTTGGAACTGACGCGCGACCGGGAGCGTCTCGCCGGGCTGCGTCGGCGGTTGCAGAGTCGGTTGGCCACGGCTCCTCTGTTCGATACGCCCCGGTTCGTGGGAGATCTGGAACGGGCCTACGAGGCGATGTGGGCGCGGTATCAGGCGGGATTGCCCCCGGATCACATCGCCGAGCCTCCCGGTCGCACCCACGATTGAAAAAAAAGAGGGGGTCTGGGGGATTCATCCCCCAGGGTTTTGATTCTAAAAAAATTAATATTTTTCAAGATCCCAAGGGCTTTGCCCTTGGATCCCACCAGGGACCAATGGCCCCTGGACCCCGATGGTGGCCAATTGTTTGGCGGTTTGCGCCAGACGACGCACAATGGCGGGATCGTTGCTGGCTTTGGCGATCAACAACGCCCCTTCGAGCATCGCGAAGATCGCTTCGGCCTTCTCGCGGGCGTTTTCTGACGGCAGGGTGGATTCCAGACGCATCATGATATCGTCCAACACCCGCTCCAGAGCGCGACGCAACGCCTCATCCCGGGTACTCATCTCCAACACCAGATTGCCGATGGGACATCCCATCACCATGCCCTCATCCTGCCGGAACCGCTCCTGGATCTCCGCGACCATCACGAACAGCCGTTCGATCCGCCCCTCCGGGGGGAGATCGGGCGCGAGAGCCTGATCGAGCAGAGCGGTGACGACGCTCTGAAACCGCGCCACCACCGCCAGCCCCAGATGGCTCTTGGTGGGGAAAAAATGATAGAAACTCCCCTTGCGCACTCCGGCGCGCATGCAGATCTCCTGCACGCCGGCCATGGCGTAACCGCCTTCCTTCAGCAGATCCATGCCGCTGTGGATCAGTCGTTCTTTGGCGTCGCTGGTGCGTCCCACGGTCGTCAGAAAGGCGGGGTGCGGCTGGCCGGATGTCTGGCTTCCAGGTGCAACCGGTTGAGAAAGGAGCTCAACGACTCCATGTAGAGGGGATCGTCGATGAGAAAGGCGTCGTGTCCGTGGATCGAGCGGAACTGCTCGAAGGTGACATTTTTCTGATGCCAGTTGAGCATTTTCACCAACTCTTTGGATCGCGAGGTGTCGAAACGCCAATCGGTATCAAAGCTGATCACCAGCAGACGGGCCGTCACTTTCTGGAGTCGCTTCGCGGCGGTTTCCGGATCGGGGAAGGGGTCGAAATAGTCCATCGCCTTGGTGATGTACAGGTAGGTGTTGGCGTCGAACTTCTTGACGAAGGAGGAGCCCTGATAATGCAGATAGCTCTCCACCGCGAAATCCCGTTCGAAACCGAAGGAGAGTTCCCGGCGATCCTGGAGTTGTCGTCCGAACTTTTCGTGCAATCCTTTTTCCGAGAGATAGGTGATGTGGGCCACCATGCGCGCCAGGGCCAATCCGTTGACCGGTCTGGGGACTCCCTCGCCGTAGTAGTCGCCGCCGTTGAAGTTGGGATCCACCATGATGGCCTGTCTGGCCACGGCGTTGAAGGCGATGTTCTGGGCCGACAGACGCGGGGTGGAGGCGATGACCAGAGTGGCTCGCAGGGCGTCCGGATAGTCGAGTGCCCATTGCAGGGCGATCATGCCGCCCATGGAGCCTCCGGCGACCGCCATCAACCGGGAGATGCCCAGATGATCGATCAGGGCTTTTTGCAACCGGGCCATATCCCCGATGGTGATCATGGGAAATTGCAGCCCGAAGGGGCGTCCGGTGGCCGGATTGATGCTGGAAGGTCCGGTGGTGCCGTCGCATCCCCCGAGATTGTTGCTGCATATGATGAAAAAACGATCGGTGTCGAACGGTTTTCCCGGTCCGACGTAGTTGTCCCACCAGCCGGATTTGCGATCCTCCTCGCGATGTTTTCCGGCGGCGTGGGCGTTGCCGGAGAGGGCGTGACAGATCAGGATGGCGTTGGACTGGTCGGCGTTGAGGCGTCCGTAGGTTTCGTAGGCGACCCGGACCGGCGCGAGCGAGGCTCCGCAATCGAGGTTCAGGGCAGAGGTGCCATCGGTGAAGAGATCGGCGTGACGGGTCTGCACGATCCCGACGGAGCGGGGCGGGGAGGAGGGATCGGTGGTATTCATCGGTTCCTTGGCCTGGGTTGAGCGGTTGGGCACTGTAAGGATCGTCCGGGATTTGATCCGCCTTGCTGAAAGATCATTGTAGGATTGTTTCGGGGGACAAGGGAAGGGGTGCCATGGGGATGCGGCGGGGCGAGGGTGGAGGATCGGAAAGAATTGGGGAAAATGGCGCGTTTGGGCATGATCATTGCTTTATGGTGAACCATGGAATCTCCGGCATGGGCCCGGACGGCCCGTCGTGGACGCTTGGGAGCGAGGAACATGGGTGCAATCTTGAATCGATTCAAAGGGCTCAACGACATCATCATGGCAGTGGCCATCATCGTCGTCTTGGCGATCATGATCATTCCTGTGCCATCGTGGATGTTGGACATTTTTTTATCCGTCAACATTTCGTTGGGTATCGTCATCCTTCTGACGACCGTTTATGTCCATCGACCGCTGGATTTTTCTTCGTTTCCCAGTGTGTTGCTCATTTCGACCATGTTCCGGCTCTCCCTGAACATCGCCACCACCCGGGTGATCCTGCTCCACGGGGCCGAGGGCGAGGCCGCCGCCGGTGAGGTGATCCGCTCCTTCGGTCAGTTCGTGGTCGGGGGCAATCCGGTGGTGGGTACGATCATCTTTGGGATTCTGGTGATCATCAACTTCGTGGTCATCACCAAGGGTGCCGGGCGCATCGCCGAAGTGGCGGCCCGCTTCACCTTGGACAAGATGCCCGGCAAGCAGATGGCCATCGACGCCGATCTCAACTCGGGACTCATCTCCGAAGGCGAGGCCAAGGCGCGGCGGCGGGAGATCGAACAGGAGTCGGAATTCTTCGGAGCCATGGACGGTGCCTCGAAATTCGTGCGCGGGGATGCGGTCGCGGGCATCATCATCACCTTCATCAACATCATCGGTGGTTTCATCATCGGCGTGGGTCAGCATGGCCTGTCGGCGGCGGATTCGGCCAACATCTACACCCTCCTGACCGTCGGTGATGGCCTGGTGTCCCAGATTCCGGCCCTGGTGATCTCCACCGCCGCCGGTTTCCTGGTGACACGCGCCTCCTCCGACGAAAATCTCGGGGATCAGGTGGGCGGTCAGATCACCGCGCAGCCTCGGGTGATTCTGCTGAGTGCCGGTGTGCTGGGTCTGTTCGCCATGCTGCCCGGCATGCCCACGGTTCCCTTCGCCCTGCTGGCGATGCTGTTGGGCGGATGGTCCTATTTTCTCTTCAAGCGGCTGGAGCGGGCGGAACTGGTCACGGCCCGTACCGAAACCGCGCGGGCCCAGAGCGAATCGCTGGTCGAAGAGCCGATCGAGAACTTTCTCGCCCTGGACCTGTTGCGACTCGATGTGGGCTATGGCCTGATCTCTCTGGTGGATGAAAGTCAGCAGGGGACGCTTTTGGAGAAGATTCGTTCGATCCGCAAGCAGTTCGCCGCCGACATGGGTTTCGTGGTGCCGCCGATCCACATCAAGGATAATCTGCAATTCCGGCCCGGTGAATATGCCTTCATGATCCGGGGCGTGGAGGTGGGACGGGGCGAGCTGAAACCTTCCCAGTATCTGGCCATGGAAGGGGGTGCGGTCTCCGGTCGGATCGACGGCACCCAGACCATCGAACCGGCGTTCGGACTGCCCGCGTTGTGGATCTCCGCCAACGACCGGGAACGGGCCGAAATGATGGGCTATACGGTGGTGGATCCGGCCACGGTGCTGGCCACCCACATCACCGAACTGGTGCATACCCATGCCCATGAGATGCTCAATCGTCAAGAGGTGCAAAATCTCCTCGATCTGACCTCCAAGAGCCAGCCGAAACTGGTCGAGGAGCTGATTCCTCATGTGATCACCCTGGGGACGCTGCAGAAGGTGTTGCAGGGATTGCTGCGGGAACGGGTCTCGGTGCGCGACATGAGCACCATCCTGGAAACCATCTCCGACTATGCCCGCGTGGTCAAGCAGCCTTCCCAGTTGGTGGAGTTGACCCGTCAGGCG
>JADGBU010000041.1:6759-15709 GCA_015231295.1 Magnetococcales bacterium
TCTGGTCAACGAGGCGATCGTGGACGGGGAGTATGGCTCCTATCTGTCGTTGGCCCCCCGCGCCGCCGGTCTGTTGATGGTGCGGATTCGCGAATCGGTGGATCGGATCGCCTCTCAGGTGCAGCAGCCGGTGATCATCACCGGAGCCCGGGCGCGACCCTTCTTCAAACAGGCGGCGGAGGCGGCGTTGCCCCATCTGGCGGTTTTGTCGCAAAACGAGATTCCCACGAACATTCCGGTACACTCTCTGGGGACGGTCACGCTCTCGTGAGGGCGTGACCTCAGAACAGTCTAAGGATTCGACCGTATCATGAATATCTCGAAATTTCAGGCGCGGGACATGCGCGAAGCACTCCAGATCGTCAAGGAGCAGTTGGGTGCGGATGCGGTGATTCTCTCCACCCGGAGCATTCGCGAAAAGGGACCGGGCGGTCTGGCCATGGGCAAGACCATGATCGAGGTGACGGCCTGTCCCAGTCCTGCGGCCCAGGGTGGCTCCGGGGGCGGACGGACCGAGCCGGGACGTTTTTCCGCGGTGGTGGATGATCCCATCGACCGGCTCGAACCCGAGATCACTCCCCGTGCCGCCGAGTCCCGGCCCCGGAGTGGCGGTACGACCGCCCAACCCGGAGCCCGCCTTGCCGCCGCGACCGCCGCTCACGCCGCCGCCGGACGGACGGCTTCCGCCGCGCCCCGTGAGGTGGAACCGCCGATGCCGGTTCCCATCGTGCAGAGTCTGGGGGATCTGCCGCCGGAGTTTCCCCTGGTGGGGGATGCCTCGGGTCTGGATGTGATGGGCAAGCGTCACTACGGCACCTTGCTGATGCACGGCGTCGAGGAGCCGATCGCCCGCAAGATCGCCATGATGGATCAGGCGGGCAAGGAGCGGGGGCTGGATGTGGCTTTTTCCCGCACGCTGAAGTTCCGGGATCCGCTGGATGGCAAGTCGCGGGTGATCGTGCTGGTGGGGCCGACCGGAGTGGGCAAAACCACCACTCTGGCCAAATTGGCGGCGGACCTGATTCTGAATCGTCAACGTTCCGTGGGCATGATCACGCTCGACACCTTCCGTGTCGGCGCGGTGGCCCAGTTGGAGACCTATGCCAAGCTGTTGCAGGTGCGTCTGGTGGTGGCCCGGACCCTCTCCGAGGTGAAGGCGGGACTGCATTCGTTGAACCGGTGCGACTTCGTGCTGGTGGATACGGTGGGATCGAGTCCCTACAATCGGCGTCAGGTCAACTCCACCGCCGGATTGTTGCCGATCATGGGAGATGACCGGGAGGTGATCCTCACCATGGCCGCCAATGTGCGGGAAACCGAGCAACAGGCGATTTTCAGACGTTTTTCGGTGCTCAAGCCCACGGGTCTGATCTTCACCAAGCTCGACGAGACCGTCACCTACGGGGGCATCCTGAATGTGGCGGTGCGGGCCGGATTGCCCTTGACCATGTATACCGATGGTCAGCGGGTGCCGGAGAATCTGGGCTGGATGTCCCCGAAGACCATGGCGCGCTGGTTCCTGGAAGAGCGGGATCTGGATCAATGAGGTCGTGAAGCGTAAAGCTGGAACGTGAATTGCATCAGATGTCTCAACAGATGATCGATACCAACTTTCTGATCCGTGCTATTCCGGCGGATCCCGGAATCGGGATGTCGCGGTGGCGGGGGAGTCATGATTAAGGATCTGGACAATCAAGTCGCGACATTGAAGGAGCTTGCCGAGCGTCGTCGGGCGGGGGCCCAGACACGGGGAGCCCTCTCCGCGCCGCCGGTCAATGAGGAGCTGTCTCAGCGCAGGGTGCCCCATACCATGGCCATCACCAGTGGCAAGGGGGGGGTCGGCAAGACGTTGGTAACGGTCAATCTGGCGATTCAATATGCCCGTCAGGGACTCAAGGTGTTGCTGATCGACGCCGATCTCGGCTTGGCCAACATCGACGTGGTTTTGGGGATCACTTCGCCGGAGTTCACCATTCAGGATGTGCTGGAGGGGCATCTGACCCTCGACGAGGTGGCCATCCAGGGGCCGGAGGGAATCACCATTCTGCCGGCGGCCTCCGGAGTGGCGGGACTCTCGGCCCTGACCGAAGAGCAGAAACTGTCGCTGATGGATCACATCGACCACTGGAACGCCGATTTCGATGTGGTGCTGGTGGATACCGGCGCGGGAATTTCCGAGAATGTACGCTTTTTCGTGTTGGCGGTGGAGCGGATCATGGTGGTGGCCACGCCGGATCCCACCAGCATCACCGATGCCTATGCCTTGATGAAGGTGCTGTTTCTGAATCATCGTGCCTCTCACTTCGATCTGGTGGTGAATCAGGTGCGCAGCGAAACGGAAGCCAAGGAGGTGTTTCGCACGCTCTCCCAGGTGGCGGACAAGTTTTTGAACATCGTGTTGAACTATGTCGGATCGATCCCCGAGGATCCCTTGCTGGCCCAGTCGGTGCGGCAGCAGAAGCCGGTATCCATCTCCCATCCGAACGAGGCGGTTTCCAAGTCGTTTCAGAAGCTGGCGGTCAACCTCATGCGGTTGTGGCGGGAGAAGCGTCACGAGGAGGGCAGGATGATCTTTTTCTGGCGGCGGCTGTTGCAGGATGCCCTCGTGCAATCCGGGTCGTGATCGGGAGGGAACCTCATGTCCAAGAAAGTGGAGGGCGTTCGGGATCCTGCGGACAACGATCAGGGTACGACCTGGGAAGGCTTGACCCGGGATGAGGTGATCCTTAAATATGCCCCGATCGTCAAATATGTGGCCAGCCGGATTTCGATGAAGCTGCCTCAGTCGGTGGACATCGACGATCTGGTTCAGGTGGGGATTCTCGGGTTGATCGACGCGGTGTCGAAATTCGATCCCCATCGGGGCATCAAGTTTCAGACCTACGCCGAGTTCCGGGTGCGGGGGGCGATTCTGGATGAGTTGCGCTCCATGGACTGGGTGCCACGGGCGGTCCGTCAGGCGGCGGCCCAGATCCAGGAGACCTATCTGCTGCTGGAAGGACAGCAGGGCAAGGCGGTGGAGGATCAGGAGGTGGCGGCCCATCTGGGTCTGTCTCTGAATGAATTCTATCGCAATCTCGATTCGGTGCGCGGGATTGCCATTCTCTCCTTCGACGATCTGCGTCCCTCCCTGGACGAGGATGAGTGGGATGTGATGGAAATGCTGGCCGATCCGGCGTTGGTGGATCCGGTGGACAGCATCGGTTTGAACGAATTGCGACACTCTTTGTCGGAGGCGATCTCCGCGTTGCCGGAAAAGGAGCGATTGGTTGTCACGCTGTACTATTTCGAAGAGTTGACCATGAGTGAAATCGGGGAGGTGCTCGGCTTGACCGAGTCGCGCATCTCCCAGTTGCACAGCAAGGCCGCGATGCGGATGCGGGCGCGGATGCGACGGGTACTGGGGCGAATCTCGTGAATATTTGGAACCTTCTCGTAGTGCTATGTTTCATAGCCCTTTATCTGGCGGTCTCTCTGGTGTTTCTGCAGGTGCAGAAACTGCGGGACGAGATGAAAAGTACCCGCTCCGAGCCCGATGTGGAGCCGGTCGATACCGCCGAGTGCGTCAACACCATCCGGCGGGAGATGGCCAATCTCGAAGAGCGGCTCGATTCGGCCATCCGGGCCATTCCCGAGCAGATGCACAAGGAGTTTCAGAAGGAGCTTCAGGGCATTCAATCGGATCTGCGCTACATGTCCCGACCCGGCCCGGTGAGCATGGGCAGTACCCATTCCACCAAGGCTTCCGAGAATATGGGCCCCTCCAGCATGTCGGATGCCTATCGCGAGGCCCGTCTGTTGCTTTCCAACGGCGTGGACGAGGAGCGGGTGGTCAATGAAACCGGATTGGCGGTCGAAGAGGTCAGTCTGTTGAAACGGCTCCATCGCAATCAGCAGGAGGAGCGCGACTGATGCCCTCCGGAGCGGCTCGATGATTCTTTCGGGGGTTCCGCTCCCACCCACGGGGGAAGCCCAGGCGGCTTCCTCCTCCTTGTATACCGCACCATCCCCCCCCGAATTGCTGGAGGGTCGGCTGCTGGTCGGTCGGATCAGTCAGGTGGGATCCGATGGCCAGGGGGTGATCCGATTTCCCAATGGCAGTGGCTTCACCTTTTCCGGTGGACATTCTCTCAAGGTTGGCGAGCAGGTCACGCTGGAAGTGGCCCGTCTGGTGCCGGAGATCGCGGTGCGTCTGGTGGCCAGCGAGTCCGGCGGTGCTGCGGCTCTGGCCCAGAACGCGGAACAGAGTCTGGTGCGCGCGCCGGATGTGATGGGGCGTCTGATGTTTCTGGCCGGGCTGTCCCGGAGCGGTGCCGCCGCCGCGACCGCCGGAGGCCGGATGCCGACGACGGGCGTGATGATGGCGGGGCGGGAGAGTCTGGCTGCGGTGATGCAGCGCGCCTTGCCCAATCTTTCCGGCGAGGCGTTGATGCGGGGGGATCTTTCCGGGCTGACCCGTCTGCTGGAGGGGGGAAGCCGTCAGGAGGTGGTGGATGCGGTGCGTCTGGTGCGTCAGGCCGCTGAACTGCTGCGTCCTGCGGGGGAGGGGGCCGGGAGCGGAGCGACGGTCGCCGCCCAGGAGGAGAGCGCGGAGGTGGCCGGGGGGCGTCATGCCTTGCAGCGTCTCGGGGATCTTCTGGCCATGCAACAGATTCTGCCTCAGGCGGTGCCTTCGCCGGAAGATGGGGTGGCGTTGCTGGGTTATCGGCTTTTCTGGCTCAACGAGGGGGGGCTTGGGGAGGCGGTCTGGCGCAAGGAGCGGGAAAAACGCAAGCGGGGTGGGCGTCCGGGGGAGGAGTCGGTGCTGTCGGTGCTGCTGTCTTTGAATATGACCCGTTTGGGCATGGTGCAGGCCCGGCTGGTGTTGGGAGAGGGCATGTTGGCGGTCGGCATCGCGGCGGGCGAGGAGGAGTCGCTTTCTTCGTTGCGGGGCGAGATCGGCACGTTGCGTCAGAATCTGTTGGCGGCGGGGTTGCCGTTGCGCGCGCTGGATCTGACCATGCTCGGCGAAGGGGGCATGAAGGCCGAGCGGGCCAACTTTCTGGGCATGGGGGGAGGATTCCGCACCGAGGCGTGATCTTCCAACTATTGAAAAAAAAGAGGGGGTCTGGGGGATTCATCCCCCAGGGTGTTGTTTTTTTATTATTTTTAATTATATAAATTATAAAATAAAAAAAACTTAGAGTCAAAATGGCTTCGCCCCTGGACCTAGATGTTCTAAACCGTACCCAGTATGGAATGTATGGTTTCTGCAGCACCATCATCCTCGATACTTCTCCAATGCGAGAAGGATGCTACACCCTCTCTCCTTCTGGGATAAGGGGTGGCATGATGAAAAACGGTCTGAGAAACTACACATCCTAAGCTGGTCGCGGTTTTATAATACCTTTTATCATTAGCCGTTATTTTCCATCTAATTTTTTTGGGCCAGTGCCCAACAGTGCTTCGATTCGCTTTTGTAGTCTATCAGCCAAATTCGCCGGTGTGTCCCAGTTGATGCAATTGAATTGTCGAATGTCGAAATGGAGGTCTTTCATGTAGTCCTGGCGACAAGTCCAAATTACGGGTAAGTTCATGCCGAGCGCAAAGCCGGCCTCAAAATAAACCCCACCACGATGGCCAGTGAAATCCGCTACGACAAAGCGGGATTTTTTGATCTGGGAAATGATCTCATCATCAATCCGGTTAACATGCTCTACCTGATCAATACGCATTGGATCATACCCAGCATGCAAGATACCTTTCTCGAAGCCTGCTGCATAGGAATCTTGCAATTCCTCATCAAACCACATGGCCACAAAGCCTTGAGAAGAAGCGGATAGCCTGAGTGACAATTCGTCAACCCGAAAATATCCGTTTGGAAGAATTTCTGCTGTCCCACCCATTTCAATGTGTTTAGCTAAATTCTGATCAGCCAGTACGCGCATTAAAAAATTCACTTCATCTTGAGATTTGGAGTAGGTCGCCGCAATGAATCGAGGTTCTCTTGAGTTAAAATGCTTTCCAAGATAAGGTTGCCCTCGGACAGCTTCGATCAGTAGACGGGAGGCTCGTTCGGTGACTGAAGGCAAAGAGCGAGCAATAGCATTCTCCAAGGAATCGAGAGACAGTTCTGCAATACCGCTTTTATTCTGATCCCGGATCCAGCCTGAAATTTTAGCTCTCACATCGTCAGAAAGTTCTGATCGCAGTTTTTGGTCAGACGTTTTATATGTAATGTATTTGCCGCATCGAGGACAATCCCATTCCGTGTGCTTTCCCATTGCTTTATCAAGAAGACCTATTGGTTTTGCATCTGCATGTGTTTTACAAACAATACATTGTTGCGATGAAGACATCGATTTCCCATTCTTATAGTGTTGCGCGGAAGGCGCATCGGGTAAGTGATGAAAAGACTTTCTCAGCATTTGTTAAACCGCACCCAGCATGAAATATATAGTTTCTGTCGCGCCATCATCCTCGATCCTTCTCCAGTGTGAGAAGGGAGCCAAGCCCCTCTCCTTCAGGGATAAGGGGTGGTATGATGGAAACACGGTCTGAGAAACTACACATCCCAAGCTGGTCGCGGTTTAGTTCTCTTGCCGCACACCTTGCACCACCAGCACCGGGCAGTGGGCCTTGCCGATCAGTTGCACCAGCTTGTTGATGTTGAACAACCGGTCGATCACCGAACGGTCGCGGGGTTCGCAGACGATCAGATCGGCGGAGCGTTGTCGGGCCACTTCCAGGATCACATCGTCGATATCGCCGGATTGCACCAACCCTTCGGCGTGGACCTCTTGCAGATTGGCCATGGCCACCAGACGGTTGACGGTCTGATTGGCTTCGCGGGTTTCGTCGTTGTCGTCGGCGACCAGCAGAATGGTCAGGGGAATGCCGGCCCCTTTGGCCAGTTGAATGGCGGTCATGGCGGCGTGATCCCCTTCGGTCTCTTCGGGATCGATCACCAGCAGGACGCCGCTGCTCCAGTAGGAGAAGAGGCGGGGCACCACCAACACCGATCTTTCCTGTTTGTCGAGGATGCGGGTGGTGGCGTCGCCGACGTTGTGCTTGGCCAGACCGCGCCGCCCCCGGCGTCCGATGATGATCAATTGACTTTGGACCTCCCGCGCGGCGGCGAGAATGCCCTGGGCGGGCTCATCGCAGGAGCGGATGAGGGGAACGTGATCGATGGCGCGTTCGGTGCAGAGGGCTCCGATCCGTTCCAGGCTCAAGGCGGCATCCTGCTCTTCGACGATGGCGGCATCGGTTCCGGTGTCGGCCAGCAGCAGGCGCAGGATGTGCAAACGGGAGTGGTTCTGGGCGGCCAGTTCCATGCCCACCCGTTCCACTCCGGCAGAGAATTCCGATCCGTCGGTGGCCAGCAGAATCACCTTGCAGGGATCCGGAAGCTCGATATCGTGGTCATTCATAACAGGTTGCCTCTGATGCTGGTGTTGTGGCACAAAGTTCCCGAATGGGGCGAGGGTTTCCGTGAGTTGGGAAAAAACGTCGATCCATGGTGATAGATTATCGATTGGTGCGAAAGGTTTCAAGTATTCGGAAAATGGATCTTGTCATGTACGGCCAGTGTCGCTTTTTTTACGATTTTAAGCAAGTTGAATCTTGACGCGCCGACATGCCACGGGGTAGACTCGAAAAAGTATCAACTACTATCGGAGGATGTGTGGACGCATTGATGGTTGCGACTCTGGTTCGCCGTTGGACGGTGATACGGTTCGACAGAGACCCCATCTCCTTCGAGCCCTCCCCGGCAGCCGGTTCCAGATTCACGCCTCGCTTGTCTTGACCACAAGAAGGGGTGACGTCTCTTTTCGTCAATCCATCGGAAAGAGACTTGGCTGATCCTTGAAGCCATTCAGATCCAACAAGCTCATTCCATAGCCCGTGACCACGGGGCCAGGAACGTTTTTCACGGTGTGTCGGGCTTGCAGCCCGTTTGCGGCGTGATGGGCGGATTCCATGACCCGTCGTTCGGTCCGTCGGTTTTTTCCAGTCTTCGGAGAGGCGTTCCGAAGGCGGGGAGAGAGCGTCGGTCTGGAATTTCCGGTTGGACACCCAACTTGTGGCCCTGCGGATTTCGCGTCGTCTTGGACGACCGGATCGGCGAGGTTGTCGTCAGCCCGATGTCGTGCGCCATGCCCTCCGAAGAACCGCGAAGGAAGGATGTGACATGAGCATGATCGTGGTCGATGAACCGCAAACCCCCGAAACCAGTCATCACTCCCCGATGTATGTGGAGACGATTCGTCGTCTGTACATCAAGGGGGCCAATGCCCAGCTCTCCCGTATCCTTGCCAAGCTGCTGCCCGGCGACATCGCCCTGGTGATCAACTCCTCCGAAGACCTGGACGAGGCGGCGGAAATTTTCAATCTGATCATCGATCCTCAGCACGCCGGCGAGACCCTCAAGGAACTCACCCAGGATTTTCAGATTCACATCATTTCGGTCTGCGCCCTGGATCGTGCGGTGGCCATTCTGGAAGGGTTGCCCCCCGATACCCGTGGTCACATCATCGGCCAGCTCAATCCCGAGGTCGGCCAGCACCTGATGAACGCCCTCGACCGGGAAACCCAGAAGGAGGTGCAAACCCTTCTGCAATATCTCCCGGATACGGCGGGTCACATCATGAACTCGCAATTTTTCGCCATCCAGGAGACGGCCACGGCCCGCGAGGCCCTGGAGGCGGTGCGGGGGCTGGACTATCACGAATTCGTTTTTTATGTCTATGTGCTCGACGAGAATCAACGTCTCACCGGGGTCAGTTCGCTGCGTCGTCTGCTGCTCACCAAACCGGAGCGGCTGGTCCGGGATATCATGGATGACCGGGTGCATACGGTCAACGTCGATACCCCCCAGACCGAAGCGGCCAAACTGGTGACGGAAAACGATCTGATGGCCGTGCCGGTGGTCAACGACCAGGGGGTGATGCGCGGCATCATCACCGTG
>JADGBU010000041.1:15976-23769 GCA_015231295.1 Magnetococcales bacterium
CGCCGTGGTGGCGGTGCGGGGACTGGCCACCGGCGTGATCAAGGTCAGCGACTATTTTCCGTTGCTGTTCAAGGAGACCCAAACCGGCGTTTTGATCGGCTTGTTCTATGGTTTGTGTCTGTCCGGTTATGCCCTGGTGGTGTTCAAGAGTACCACGCTGGCCTTTGTGGTGGGCATCAGCATTTTGAGCAACATCACCTATGCCGGTGTCATCGCCTCCAGTCTGCCTCTGTTGCTGCAAAAGCTCGGGCATGACCCGGCGGTGGGCGGTGGACCCTATGTGCTGACCACCGTCGATGTCCTCGGGGTGATCAACTATCTGTTGATCGCCACCCTGGTCTATGGGCTGTGACCGGTCCACTCCGCCGCCGTTCAATCGTTACGACCCGCTATTGAAAAGGTTTCCGCCATGGCCATGATGGTTCTGGATGACAACAAATCCGCCGCGCAACCGCCTCTCAAGAACAATATCGCCGAGGCGATCGTGCGTTTGCATCGACGGGGGGCGACCGCCCACCTCACCCAGTTGCTGAGCAAGCTCAAACCCACCGATATCGCCACGGTGCTCAACGGCTTTCCCGGCCCCCGCGCCCTGGAGATTTTCGGCAAGATCGAACCGACCGAACATGCCGCCCAGGTGCTCACCGAACTGGATGACGATCACCGTCGCTTTCTGATCACCGACGGTCCGCTGGAACAGATCGTCGATATTCTGTTGACCCTGCCGGCGGAGGTGCGTTCCATGGCCTTCACCGGACTCGACGAGGCCAACAGTCAGCGTCTGTCCGAAGCCCTGGCCCGGGCCGAGGCCCCCCTGGACGATGAACCGGTGGATTACAAGCCCGGTACGGCGGGAGCCCTCATGGAGGTGAACATCATCGCCATGTCGGATCAGACCACCGCCTCCGATGCCATTCAGGCGGTTCAGGCGCTCTCGTCCCACGATTCGATCTTTTATCTCTACGTCCTCGACGACATGCAACGGTTGATCGGGGTCTGTTCGCTGCGTCGTCTGATTCTGGCGGATCCCAAAAAGACCCTGCGGGAGTTCACCCATACCCGTTTGATCAAGGTCCATGTGGATACCCCGCAAGGGGTGGTGGCCAACATGATCACGCGCTACCGCCTGCTGGCCATGCCGGTGGTGGATGAGTTCGGGGTGCTGGTGGGTCAGATCACCATCGACAACCTCATCGACATCATCCAGGAGGAGAATACCAACGCCATCATGAAAATGGCCGGTATCGGCTCCAAGGATACCAATGTGCTGGCGCAGTCGCCGTTCGCCATTTTCCGCACCCGCGTGCCCTGGCTGATCACCGCCTTCGTCGCCTATCTGATCGTCTCCGCCATCCTGGAAGGGTTTGAGCATACCCTCGAAAAGGTGGTGCAACTGGCCTTTTTCTTTCCGATCGTCATCGGCATGTCGGGTAACGCGGGCAGCCAGACCGGTGCGGTGGTGGTGCGCGGATTGGCCCTCGGTACCATTCACAATGCCCATTTTTTCAAGCTGCTGTTCAAGGAACTCGGGGTCAATCTGATTCAGGGGGGCTTTTACGGCGTCTGTCTGGCTGTGGCCTCGTTCGCGATTTTCCAGAACTATCTGTTGTCGCTCACGCTGGGCATCGCCATGACCATGAGCATCACCTTTTCGGCGGCCATCGCCATGTCGTTGCCATTTTTCTTCAAGCGGATGGGAGCCGATCCGGCGGTGGCGGCAGGCCCGTTGGCGTTGGCGTTCATCGATATGGTCGGCTCGATCAACTATCTGACCGTGGCCTATTTCGTGTTCGGCGTCTGAAGCGGAAACGTGACCTGGGAGAGGAGAGATGGCCAGCGAAGAGCGGATTTCGTCTCAGGATTTCAGCAAGAAGAGAAATCATCGACTGGTCGAGACCATCGACCGTCTGCTGCACATGAAGGCCACCGCCAATCTGCAGAAATTGTTGATGCGGATCATTCCGGCGGATCTGGCCAAGGTGCTGGAACAGTTTCCGGTGGATGAGGCCCGGGAGATCTTCTTGCAGATCCCCGATGTGCTGCACGCGGCCCAGGTGTTGAAGGAGGTGCCGGTTTTTCTGCAGCAGACCATTCTGTCGGAGAGTTCGCCGATCGATGTGTTGCCGATTCTGGAAAAGCTCGCCCCCGATACCCGCGCGGATCTGATCGCCCTGCTGGAACCGGAGATGGCCGCCCGCTATCTGGGCAAGATGGATGTCAAGCTCCAGCGGGAGTTGAAGAGCCTGATGCAGTACGCCTCGGATACGGCGGGCGGGCTGATGAATTCGCAATTTTTCGCCCTGCCGGAAGAGACTACCGTGGCCGAGGCGATCCAGGCGGTGCGGGGATTGGCCGCCTACGAGATGGTGTTTTATCTTTATGTGGTGGACGCGGAGGGTCGTCTCACCGGGGTCAGTTCGTTGCGTCAGTTGCTGCTGGCGGATCCGGATGCCACCCTGGAACGGATGATGAACAAGAAGGTGGTCAAAATCGGTGCCGAGGCTCCCCAATCCGAGGTGGCGGATGTGGTGGGTCGCTATCGGCTGCTGGCGGTGCCGGTGGTGGATGACGCCGGAGTGATGCTCGGTCTGGTCACGGTGGATGACGTGATGGACATCATGGAGCAGGAGACCACCGACGATCTGCTCAAGGTGGCGGGCACCAGTGCCTCGGAGATCGATGTTCCTTCGCCCTGGCGGATTTTCCGGATTCGTCTGCCGTGGATGATGGCTTCTTTCATCGGGGGCATGACCTGCAGCCTGATCGTCACCTATTTCGATCAGAATCTGACCCGCGCCTTGATCCTGACCGCCTTTTTGCCGTTGATTCTCGGTCTGTCCGGCACCTTCGGCACCGTGGTTTCGACCGTGGTTTCCCGCGCCCTGTCGGCGGATGCCCTGACGACGGGTCAATATCTCACTCTGGTGTGGCGGGAGGCCCGTACCGCCGTGATGATGGGGGGATTGTACGGCTTTCTGGCGGCCTTGATCTCCTGGCTGGCGGTGCAGGATCCGGTGTTGACCCGTACCGTGGGCTCGACCATCCTGATCAACATGATTCTGGCCGCCCTGATCGCCACGGGTCTGCCGGCGGGGTTCAAGCGGTTCGGGCTGGCTCCCTCCATGGCCCAGGGGCCGATCGTGGTCATGGTGCTGGATGCCATGTGCGTCACCTCCTACTTTTTTATTGCCACGCTGTTTCAGCAGCAAGTGGGAGGGTGATGCCTCATGGTTGCCGCCTATCCGTTGATTCACGCCTGGCGGTTCGATGGCACGGGAGGAGGGAAAGCCCTCACCTGGTCGGAGATTCACGGCTCCGGCGTCACCAAGTTGCAGCCCTTCTGGCTCTATCTCAACCGCAACTCCGAAACCGCCTCCCAGTGGATCCAGGGTCGGGCCGGGGTGGACGCGAGCGCGGTCAAGGCTCTGCTGGCCAGCGAAACCCGTCCCCGGCACTCCCGGTTCAAGGATGGCTCGGTGCTGATGCTGCGCAGCGTCAACGAGAACGAAGGCCATGATTTCCACGACATGGTGGCCCTGCGCCTGTGGGTGGATGCCACCGGCATCATCAGTCTGCGGGGACGGCGCATGTATTTTGTCGAGGAGATCTATCAATCCCTGGAAAATGGCAGCGGTCCCAAAACCCCGGCGGAGATGCTGGTGACGCTCCTGGAACGGTTGACCGCCCGCATGGAGCCGATTCTGGAACACATGCGCTCCCAACTGGAGGATCTGGAGGCCTATACCCTCACCGAGCGCGATCCCTACGAGGCGCGACGCGATGGTCCCCGGATCCGTCAGCAGTTGGGCCGGTTGCGGGTGGCGGCGGTGGCGATGCGTCGTTATCTCTCCCCCCAGAAGGAGGCGATCAGCCGCCTGATCGGTGATGACTTTCCCTGGCTGGGGCCGGAACTCAAACCCCGTCTGCACGAGGTGGTCAACGAAACCACCCGACATATGGAAGATCTGGACGAAATCCGCGATACCGCCGGCATCATTCAGGATTCGGTGGCCAACGCCGTCACCGAAGGGTTGAACGATCTGCTGTTCAAGTTGACCATGATGTCGGCCTTTTTCATGCCGCTGTCGTTTGTGGTCGGCTGGTTCGGGAGCAATGTCAGCGGATTGTATCTCAACGCGGACAGCGCTTGGTTTCCGAGCGAATACGGTTTCACGCTGGAGGGGTTGCTGCTGGTGGTGATCGGTCTGATCGAGGTGTGGGTGTTCAGGCGGCTCAAATGGCTGTAGCGGGGCAGGGGCGATGAGCGTGTCCGGGGGGCGGGACGACGATGGCGCGGAGAGCCCGCAACGGGTAGTACATCGACGCAAGGCGGTGGCGTTGCGCTATCAGCGCAATCAGGATACCGCCCCGCGCGTCACTGCCTCCGGGCGGGGGTTGATCGCCGAAACCATCATGAAAAAAGCCCGGGAGTCCGGCATCCCCCTGATGGAAGATCCGGATCTGGTCAATCTGCTCGGCAAGGTGCCGGTGGGGGATTCCATTCCTCCTGCCCTCTACAAGGCCGTGGCCGAGGTGCTGGCCTATGTCTATCGCATGAACAAAAGCTTTCCGGTTTGATCCGGGTCGTGGTAGATTGCCCCACTGGATCTGGATCCAATCTTTCGGAGGCATGGATGGCCAAGGAGAAACGATTTTTTCCCATGGGATGCGATGCGATCTCCGGAGACCTCACGGTTCGGATCGATCAGTTGTATCAGCGTCATGCCACGCTGGTCCGGCGTCTGGATGAGCTGGAACGGACCACCCGCGATCGTCTCGAAGCTTTTTCCGCCACCATTCCCGCGCAACTTGCGGAGTTGATCTCCCGGCAGCAGCAGTTGCTGAATATGGCCGAGGAGCAGGAGGAGGAGAGCAGTCGCATTTTCACCAATCAGAACGACCTGCTCAACTCCCTGAACGATACCCTCAACGATATCCATGAACGATTGCATCAACTCTCCGAGCGTCAGGATGCCCTGATGCGCCGGGTTGCCGTGGACGACGGTTCAGAGTAGGATCGATTGTTGCATACCGCTCCAATCATGGATCACCCCTCACGCTTTGGTATTCCGAGATCATGACCGAAACTCCTCAAACCGCCGACTTCATCCGCGATATCATCGCCCATGACCTGACCAACGGGGTCAACGACGGACGGCTTCAGACCCGTTTTCCCCCGGAACCCAACGGCTATTTGCACATTGGACATGCCAAGTCCATCTGTCTGAACTTTGGCGTGGCCGCCGAAAATCCCGGCGGAAAGTGCAATCTGCGTTTCGACGACACCAATCCGGAAAAGGAGGATGTCGAATATGTGGATTCGATCCAGGAGGATGTGCGCTGGTTGGGGTTCGACTGGGAAGATCGCAAATTCTACGCCTCGGACTATTTCGCGGCGTTGTATCGTTTCGCCGAGTCGTTGATTCTTCAGGGCAAGGCCTATGTTTGCGATCTGTCCGCCGCCGAGATGCGGGAGTATCGCGGAACCCTGACCGAACCGGGACGGGCCAGCCCCTGTCGCGACCGTTCGGTGGAGGAGAATCTGGATCTGTTCCGGCGCATGCGGGCCGGAGAGTTCCCGGATGGCGCGCGGGTGTTGCGGGCCCGCATCGACATGGCCTCGCCCAATATGAACATGCGGGATCCGGCCCTGTATCGCATTCGTCGGGTGGAGCATCACCGCACCGGCACCGAGTGGCTGATCTATCCCACTTACGATTATGCCCATGGCATCTCCGACGCCCTGGAGTGCGTCACCCACTCCCTGTGCACCCTGGAGTTCGAGGATCATCGTCCGCTCTACGACTGGATTCTCGATCAGTTGGATCTGCCCTGCCGTCCCCGTCAGATCGAATTTTCCCGGCTGTCGCTGGAATACACGGTGATGAGCAAACGGAAACTCAACGCCCTGGTGCAGTCCGGGGTGGTTTCCGGGTGGGACGATCCGCGCATGCCGACCATTTCCGGCCTGCGGCGTCGGGGGTATACCCCGGAATCGATTCGTGAATTCTGTCGTTGCATCGGCATTTCCAAATCCCCGAACCGGGTCGAGCACGCGCTGCTGGAAAATTGTCTGCGGAGCGATCTGGAAACCCGTTCCCCCCGGACCATGGCGGTGTTGCGACC
Source organism: Magnetococcales bacterium (assembly GCA_015231295.1). Classification (GTDB taxonomy): domain Bacteria; phylum Pseudomonadota; class Magnetococcia; order Magnetococcales; family Magnetaquicoccaceae; genus Magnetaquiglobus. The sequence goes on from JADGBU010000041.1 coordinate 22,103, forward strand.
CCTGAAGGTGGTGATCGACTCGTTGCCGGAAGGGTATGAAGAGGTGTTGAGTGCGCCGGTTCATCCGCAGAACGAGGCCATGGGCAAACGGAATCTCTATTTCACCCGCGAGCTGTTCATCGAGCAGGAGGATTTTCGCGAGTCGGCACCCAAGCAGTACAAGCGTCTGGTGGCCGGAGGCGAGGTGCGGTTGCGCAATGCCTATGTGATCCGCTGTCGCGAGGTGATCAAGGATCCGCAGAGCGGCGAGATCGTGGCGTTGCTTTGTGAGCACGATCCCGCCACCCTCAACGCCAATCCGGTGGGACGCAAGGTGCAGGGGGTGATTCACTGGGTCTCCGCGCCCCGTTCCGTGGCTGGCGAGGTGCGTCTGTACGCGCCGCTCTTCACCGTGGCCGAGCCGGATGCCCTGAAGGGCGAAATCGTGGAGCAGGTCAATCCCGACTCGATCGAAATTTTGACCGGTTGCCGTTTCGAGCCGGAACTGGCCAGCGACGCCGTGTCTTTGCCCTATCAGTTCGAGCGGTTGGGCTATTTTCATCGGGATCGGGAGTCCACCTCCGGGCATCCGGTATTCAACCGGGCGGTGAGCCTGCGGGATGCCTGGTCCAAGATTGAGCAGCGTTTGTAGAACGTCCGGTTTTGGGAGACTCCGAGATGCAGGAACCGCATGAACGGGCTGTCAGACCTCCGAATCGACGCAGACCCCCTTATCAATTGGCCGGCAACACGCTGTTGCTGATCAAATGGGGGGGGTATTTTTTGTTTTTGCTGGCCGTGTCGTTCGCGCACATCGCCAGACCACCCACCGTGACCGTTTATCACATCGTCATGGGGATCTCCTTGAGCCGGGAATGGAATGGGGCGTTGTTGTCCCTTTCCTGGGGATTTTTGTGGTTGACGATTCTGGTGGGCGGGTTTGGTTTGATGATCAACGCCACCCGGTTGCGCCGCAAAGGGGATCGTCTGAGTGTGGGGTTGATCGTTTTGCTGCTCATGACCCTGATGGCCATGGCCCGCTTGCCGGTACGCTCTCCTTTCGACTATTTCTCTGCGCTGGTGGGTTGAAGTTTCGCTCCGGAGGGTTCTCCGGAGCTTTTTTTGTCGCGCATGATTACTTTTATTATTTAATAAAGTGAGTCATCGCCTGTCTGGGCGGTTGAGAGGGCTCTGATTCAGTTATTGTTCAGTTGGTCTGCTTCATGCATGATCTGTCAAGGTGTACAAGCAGGGTCGGGACGCGCGGGGTGTGGTCGGAGCCTTCATGGAAGGGCACTCCTCTTGGTCCGGGAGGGTTGGCGGCAAGGATGCGCGTTGGCGCGTTGGCATTTTGACATTTTGAACAGGTACAAGGGTGAATCGCATGAAACTTGACATTTCCACTGTCATCGGTTTGTTGGTAGCCTTTCTGATTGTGTTCGGTCTGATGGGACACAACATCGGCCTGTTCTGGAGCATGCATGCCGTGATCGTCGTGGTCGGCGGTCTGATCGCCAGTACCTTCGTGAAATTCAACATCGAGGATATCATGAATACCATGGGTATCCTCTCCAAGTTGTTCAAGGTTCCCAAGGAACACCCCAAGGAGATCATCGAACAGATCGTCAACTGCTCCAATATCGCCCGCAAGGAAGGGATTCTGGCCATGGAAAAGGTTCAGATTCATC
>JADGBU010000042.1:0-2154 GCA_015231295.1 Magnetococcales bacterium
GATCGAAGCCCTGGGGGTCCATACCCTGGTGACGGCCTGCGCCAACTGCCGCATCCTCATCGAGGAGGGGCTGGATCACTATCGGGTGCAGGTGGATATGGTCGGATTGACCGAAATGGTGGCTCAACAGTTGGATGAATCGGCAACCCGCGTCCGGGTCGGAGGTGAGTCATGAGCAATCGCATCGTCGTGGACCCGGTGACACGGATCGAGGGTCATCTGCGCATCGAAGCGCGTCTGGAAGGCAACCGGGTGGCCGATGCCTGGTCATCCGGCACCATGGTCCGGGGCATCGAACTGATCCTGCGGGGACGCGATCCCCGGGATGCCTGGACCTTCACGCAGCGCATCTGCGGCGTCTGCACGCTGGTGCATGCCATGGCCTCCATCCGCGCCGTGGAAGACGCCTTGCACTATCCCATCCCCCCCAACGCGCAACTCATCCGCAATCTGATGATCGCGGCTCAGTATGTCCACGATCACGTCATGCACTTTTATCACCTCCACGCCCTCGACTGGGTGGATGTGGTGTCGGCTCTCAAGGCCGATCCGGCCCAGACCTCGGCGTTGGCCCAGATGGTGGGATCCCATCCGCTCTCCTCTCCCGCCTATTTCGCCGACGTGGCCAGACGACTCAAGGGCTTCGTGGAAGGCGGACAACTGGGCATCTTCGCCAACGGTTACTGGGGCCATCCCCAGTACAAGCTGCCCCCCGAGGCCAACCTGATGGCCGTGGCCCACTATCTGGAAGCCCTCCAATGGCAACGGGAGGTGGTGGAACTGCATACCATTCTCGGTGGCAAGAATCCGCATCCCAACTTCGTGGTGGGCGGCGTGCCGTGCGCCATCTCCGTCGATTCGGGCCAGCAGTCCGGCACCGCGCTGGACATGGTGGGACTGGGACGCATCAAAAGCATCATCGACACCATGACCGCCTTCGTCGATCAGGCCTATCTGCCCGATACCCTGGCCATCGCCGGTTTTTACAAAGACTGGTTCACCCAGGGTGAAGGGGTGGGCAATTTTCTCTCCTACGGCGACTTCCCCGGTCCGGATCCGGAGAAACAGGAGGCATGGCTCTTTCCCAGAGGCGTGATCCTCAACCGCGATCTGACCACCCTGCATCCGGTGGATCTCAACGATCCCGAGCAGATTCAGGAGTTCATCTCCCACTCCTGGTACGACTACGGCAAGGGCAAGGAGGCGGGACTTCATCCCTACGACGGCGAAACCAACCTCCACTATACCGGACCCAAGCCCCCCTACGACTTTCTGGAGGTGGATCAATCCTACTCCTGGCTCAAATCTCCCCGCTGGCGGGGCAAGGCCATGGAGGTGGGCCCACTGGCACGGGTGCTGATGCTCTACGCCAAGGGTCACGCGCAAACGCGCTATCTGGTGGATGCCACCCTCAAACGGCTGGATCTGCCGGTTCAGGCACTCTTTTCCACCATGGGGCGCACGGCGGCCCGTACCCTCGAAACCAAAGTGGTGCTGGACGCCATGACCGGTTGGTATCGACAACTGCTCGACAATATACGGGCCGGAGATCTGCGCACCTTCAATCCGGCGTTGTGGGATCCCGCCACCTGGCCCCGCGAGGCCAAAGGGGCCGGTTTCACCGAAGCTCCCCGAGGGGGACTGGCCCACTGGGTGGTGATCCGGGAGGGTCGGATTCACAACTATCAGGCGGTGGTGCCCAGCACCTGGAACGCCGGTCCCAGAGATGCCTCCGGTCAAACGGGCCCCTACGAGGCGGCGCTCCAGGGCCATACGCTCGCGGACCCGGATCGCCCCCTGGAGATTCTGCGTACCATTCACAGTTTCGACCCCTGCATCGCCTGCGCGGTCCACGTGGTGGATCAGCAGGGCCAGGAACGGGTCAAGGTACGCATTCGCTGACGAGACGCTCCTCACCCCATCGGCCCGGCGTCGATGCGGGAAAAATTGGCCATCATGGGGTACACGCCCGACACCATGATGGCCGACACGCCCCCCCCTGCCCGCCAGTTTGATCGTCGCCGATCGTGAAGAGGAGGTCAGACGCCCTCTGACGCGCCAGTTAAGCCAGATATTCTGAATCCGGTCAAATGGCCGCAAAAAACCGAACTCCAGCAAAACTTGAACACTGCGACATCGTGATGCTGGTGTCTA
>JADGBU010000042.1:2175-2822 GCA_015231295.1 Magnetococcales bacterium
GGGATTGGAGTTTATCCAGGACTCCTGCAACCCCTTCCAGAAGAGTCCCGTCCTCTGTCCACGCTCTGGGCAGGCAGACGGTTTGGAGGATGCAAACATTCTGAAGCGTTTTAATTAAGCAACCGTTTCATTGGCACGATCCACCTCCGAGGTGATGCATTCATGATCAAGTTACACTCTCTTGGAGTAAAAATACTGACCGTCGCCGGGATGGCGGGCACCTTGGCACTGCTTGCCATGGGACTGTTTGCCATTCATAAAATGGAACGGTCGATTCTCCAGGAAAACATCCAGGGCATCAATCAACTCACCATCGGGGTGCTGAACGGTCTGGAAAGCATCATGTTGGGAGGAGATGCGGAAATGGCACGCAATCTCTCCAACCGTCTCAAAGGAATGAAGGATCTGGAAAGCTTTCGCATCCTGCGCCTGGATGGTACGGAGGCGTTCCTGGAACGTACCGATGCCCCAGAGGAAAACGATGGCAGCGGTTTCGTTGGCTTTCGACATTTCGATCCAAAGAAGGTCGATTCCCATTTCACCCGCGCCGTGACCTCGCAGGAGACGATCTCTTACAACCATCAAAACGAATCCGGCGAACAACTCAAGACTTATCTGATTCCCGTCCTGAACAAAGAGCCCTGTCA
>JADGBU010000042.1:2879-22925 GCA_015231295.1 Magnetococcales bacterium
AAAATCACATCGGCAACATCTCCGAAACCCGCCTCGACCTGATACTGATGTTGATTGGGAGCATCATTCTTTTTCTTGCACTGCTTGGCGGCATTCTGAAACGACTGGTCATCGCGCCGATCAACGAGGTCAAGGATAAAATGCGCGAGTTCGCGGAAGGCTCCCGTCCAGACCTCACCCGACCACTGGATTTCCACTCCAATGATGAAATGGGAGAGTTGACCCACTGGTTCAATCAATTTCTTGGCGTCATCCGTGGCATTGTGTCCAACGTCAAGGAGAACGCCCAGACTCTAGGCCGACTGGCCGAAAAACTGGAATCCGCCTCTGAATATATGGGAGACGCCATCGATGAGGTGGAAGAGCAGACCCGCTCTTCCACGGTCAAAGCCGTCGGAATGAAAGAAAAAATGGAAACCGTCTCTCTGGTCACCATGGCGGCTGTGGCCATGCTGGAGTCCACCGTGAAAGTCGCGGGCGGCATCACCGAAGGGATGGTGACCATCTCTGCCGTCGCCGAAGAGTCCAACGTCAATTTACGCAAGGTTGCCGAAAACTCCTCCGGCATCAGCGAACATATGGAGAAGATCCGGGAGGCCGTGGCCCGAACCAATGCCGATTTCGGGGCCATCGCCTCCTCGGTGAAAGCGTTGGGACTCTCCTTCAACGCCGTGCAGACCCACTGTGAAAAAGCTCAAGAGGACTCCTCCGCCGCCATCGCCCTCGCCAACGAGGCCTCGCAGGTTATGGAACAGCTCATGGGATCCGCGCAAACCATCAATCAGGTGGTCATCGAGGTGCGGGAAATCGCCGAACAAACCAACATGCTCGCCCTGAACGCGGCCATCGAGGCGGCGGGTGCCGGAATGGCGGGCAAAGGCTTCGCCGTGGTCGCCAATGAAGTCAAAGAGTTGGCCCAGCGCACCGCCATGGCGACCGATACCATCTCTGCCGATGTCCAGGGCATTCAGGAACAGACCAAAAAAGCCTTCGAAGTGGCCCTGGAGGTTTCACGAATGATCGCCACCGTCGGTTCCATCAACAAAGGCATCACCTTTTCGGTGGACCAACAAAACGATCAACTCACCGAAATCGATCAGGCAATCTCCCGAGCGGTCTCCGAAGTGGCCAGCGTCACGGAGTGGATCAACGACTCCTCCGCCGGCATGGCCAAAACGGCCCGCAATACCAATGAAATATCTGCCGGTATCGACGAGGTGACACGTAACGTGGGCTTCATTACCGTCAACGTCGAGGAGATGGCGAAAGCCGTGGGAAACAGTGCCACACAAGGCAAAACATCCGCAGGCACCGTCGTCGAAGTCGCCCTGTCGTCGCAAGAGATCGTCGATGCCATGGAAACCACCAGCCACTCCACCCAGGGAATTCTGGCCCTCAGTCAATCCGTCCGCGATCAGGCCGGCAAACTCCTGAAGGTGGGTCACACGCTCAACGAACAACTGGACCGCTTTGTCGTCTAATCGCATCCCGTTGAAATCGTGACCGGCATCAACAAAAGATTTCATCATCCACCATCAATGGTTAAGCGTCATGTGGTTTCCTTTTGTTCTGGCTGTTTTTCTCCCGGCAACATCACGGAAAGCAACGCGGCACTCAGCACGAACCCGGTGGACCACCACAAACAACCCGTCAAACCATAAGTCTGAAAGGCCCAGCCGGACAACAACGTCCCGGTGAGACGACCCGCCGCATTGGCACTGTAATAAAAGCCCACGTTCATGGCCACTTTCTCGTTATCGGAATACGAAAGAATCAGATAGGAGTGGACCGACGAGTTGATGGCGAAAATGATCCCGAAAAGAGCCAATCCGACAATCAGCGAAATGGCCGGGTCATACCCCTGAAGCAGAGCCAAAGCGATACCCGCCGGCGATGCGGCCAGCAGAAACGCAACATTACGGGCCGTGGTTCCGGTCGGATGCCATTTTCCCTTCAGAAGCAAAGGCGCGCCCGCCTGAACAAAACCGTAACAAACGACCCACAAGGCCAGAAAACTGCCCACACTGACATGATCCCAACCCACCACCGATTGCAAAAAAACCGGCAACCCCACCACGAACCAGACATCACGAGAACCGAACAGAAAAAATCGAGCCGCCGAAAGAAGATTGATCTCCCGACTGTTGGAGAAGATCTGCGACAGCTTGGACTTGCTCTTGGAGATTCCCATGCTTCCGGGCAGCACCCACCAGGTCAGCAGATAAACCAGCAACAAACTCGCGGACATGGCCATCAGCGTGTGTTGAAAACCCAGTACCTGCAAAAGCAACGCGCCCAGAAAAAATCCCGCCCCCTTGAGAGTGTTCTTGGAACCGGTCAGAATCGCGACACTCTTGAAAAGACGACTTTCCGCATTGGCCCCCTGGGGCGTGACCAACTTGACCCCAGCCTTGGCACTCATTTTGTTCAAGTCCTTGGCGATGCCGGACAGAGCCATGGCGGTCATGACATAAACGACCGTCAGCCAGGATGGATCCATGGCCAACATCCCCAATGCGAAAACCTGCAAGAATCCACCAATCACCATGGTGCGATTCAAACCGATTCGGGTGGCGATCCACCCCCCGACGCCGTTGGTGATGATGCCGAAAATCTCGTAGAAGAGAAACAAAAAGGCAATGGCAATGGGGCTGAATCCCAAATTATGGAAATGCAGCACCACCAGCATGTGAATCGCGCCATCGGTCAGCGTGAAAGCCCAATAGGCCAGGGTAATCACCATATACAGCTTGAAGCCCAGGCTGTCGGTGTTGGCGGAAGCTGTGCTCATCTTTCCCTCTTGGTCCGAATGTGGACAGGGGAACACGCTCCCCTGTCCGATGGGTTGGGTCGCGTTTACAAAGAACGGGCCACCTGCGCCGCCAGTTCCACCAACCGGTTGGCGTATCCCACCTCGTTGTCGTACCAGGAGAGAATCTTGACGTGAGTGCCGTCGATCACCATGGTGGACAAGGCATCCACAATCGAAGAGCGTGTATCATTGTTATAGTCGATCGAAACCAACGGCAATTCTTCATAACCAAGAATCCCTTTCAACGCCCCGTTGGCCGCCTCCTTGAGATGCGCGTTGACCTCTTCCACCGTGGTGGGCCTGGGGGTCTCGAACACCATATCGGTCAGAGAGGCGTTGAGCAGAGGCACTCGAACCGCCACCCCGTTGATCTTGCCCGTAAGCTCGGGGAAAATCTGAGTGATGGCCTTGGCCGATCCGGTGGAGGTGGGAATCAACGATAAAGAGTTGGCCCGCGCCCGACGCAAATCCTTGTGACCCAGATCGATGATGGTCTGAGTGTTCGTGATGTTGTGAATGGTGGTCATCGATCCCCGGACAATGCCGATCTTCTCCAGCATAACCTTGACCACCGGAGCCAGACAGTTGGTGGTGCAAGAGGCCGCCGTCACCACCGAATGCCTGGAAGCGTCGTAAAGATGATCGTTGACGCCCACCACCACGTTCAAAGCCTGCGCCTCCTTGACCGGACAGGCCACGACAACCTTTTTCACGCCCTGATCGAAATAGGGTTGCAAAGCGGCCATGGTCTTGAACTTGCCGGTACACTCCAACACCAGATCCACGCCCAAACCTTTCCAGTCCACACCACCGACGGTGGGAGACATGCTGTAACCCATGCGCTGACCATCCACCACAATGCCCGAACCCTCCGCCGTCACGTCACGATCCCACTTGCCATGGACCGAATCGTATTTCAACAAATGAGCGGCACAGGCGGCGTCACCCAGAATCTCGTTGACATGCACGAACTCCAACTCCGGCAGGCGTCCCCAGGCCGCCCGCAATCCCAAACGTCCCATACGTCCGAAACCGTTGATACCGACACGGATTGCCATTGGTTGCATTCTCCCTTCAAACTTGAGTGATGATTAAGTGTTGGTTTCATACCAGTGCCGGGTGCGTTGGGTGATCTTCACCACCGACAACATCACCGGCACCTCCACCAGCACGCCGACCACTGTGGCCAAAGCCGCGCCGGACTCGAATCCGAACAACCCGATGGCCGTGGCCACCGCCAGTTCGAAAAAATTGCTGGCACCGATCAGAGCGGACGGAGCCGCCACGCAGTGAGCTACCCGCAACTGCCGGGATAACCAATAGGCCAGACCCGCGTTAAAATAAACCTGAATCAGAATCGGCACGGCCAACAGCCCGATGACCAACGGTTGAGCCAGAATCTGTTCGCCCTGAAAACCAAACAGCAATATCAGCGTGACAAGCAGTGCCGTCAGGGACAAAGGGTGCAAACGGGTCAAAAGCGCGTCGAGGGCCGACTGCCCACCGGTGGACAACAACCGCATACGCCACACCTGAGCCACCATCACCGGCACCACGATAAACAGTACCACGGAAAGAATCAGCGTCTCCCAGGGGACGACAATATGAGACAAACCCAACAAAAATCCCACAATCGGCGCAAAGGCGACGATCATGATCAGATCATTGAGAGCCACCTGACTCAGGGTGAAATGAGGCTCCCCATCGGAAAGCTGACTCCAGACAAAAACCATGGCCGTACAGGGGGCCGCCGCCAGGATGATCAACCCGGCGATGTACGAGTCGATCTGCTCGGCTGGCAACCAGGCATGAAACAAATGCCGAACGAAAAGCCAACTCAACAATGCCATGGAAAAAGGTTTGACCCCCCAGTTGATGAACAGCGTGACTCCAATCCCTTTCCAATGCGCCCGTACCCGAGAAATCGACCCGAAGTCAATCTTGAGCAGCATGGGGATGATCATCAGCCAAATGAGTACGGCCACAGGCAGATTGACGCGAGCCATTTCCATCCGTCCGATGGCATGGAAAGGTGCAGGCACCGCATGGCCCAGCCAAATGCCAACCCCAATGCAGAGTGCCACCCAAAGGGAAAGATGACGCTCGAAAAATCCCAACGAGGCTCCCGCGTTCTGACGGATGGTCATTTCACATTGTTGACTCATGAATGCGCTCCTTGCATACTTCAGCAACAGAAAACCGAATCGATTCGTACTGTTCTTTGTTCCATCGCGGGTAAATCAGCCGTGCCAGATTGCGACTCCTGAATTCCTGTAACTGGCATCCTGTTTCCATTGCCGGTTCAATTCATCTGTCCGATGAGATCCAGTGCCTGTTTGATGGAGGCATCCTCCATCTCTTCCAAAGACAATTCCAAAAAACACTGAATGCGCCGCTCCAGTTTTTCCAGAACAGAACCGAAGGCTTGTCGTGCCATCTCATCCGTTCTTCCCTCGGCCAGTCGGCCAGGCTCCTCCACGCCCCAGTGGGATTTGATCGGTGCCCCCGGCCAAATGGGACACATCTCCCCGGCTGCGCCGTCACACACCGTAATCACCACAGACATGCGGGGAGCCTGGGGCGTGGCGAAATCATCCCATGCCTTGCTGTGCAGTCCAGCAGTGGATATGCCACGCTTCTCCAAGACCTCTAACGCCAAAGGATGCACCTCTCCTCGTGGATGACTCCCGGCACTGAAGGCATTCACCCGACCTTCGGCCATATGTCTGAGCAGGGCCTCGGCCATGATGCTGCGCGCCGAATTATGAGTACAGAGAAACAACACATTCAAAATTGACATGGCGACAGAATCTCCTCACGGTCAGCACAACCCTAATGACGCAACCATTGCTCCACTTGAGCAACCGCAGGAACACTCCCAACGTGAACTACCTTGCCGTCCAGAACCACTCCCGGAGTGGACATCACGCCATAACCCAGAATCGCGGCCATGTCGGTCACTTTTTCGATTTGAATCGCCACACCCAACTTTCCGGCCTGCTCTTCGATCAATTTGGCCGCTGTCAGACAGTTTCTGCACCCTGGACCCAATACCTTGAAATTTTTCATCCTGGCCTCCCATTCATCACACAAAGATCGCATTGAGCAGATAACCAACAACCGTGAACGAAATCGCCATATATATTCCAAAAAAAACCAGCATCTGCGGTTTGAGCACCTTGCGCAGCATGATGAACTCCGGCACCGAGATGCCCACGATGCTCATCATGAAGGCGATCACCGTTCCGATGGGCACTCCTTTGGCCAGCAGAGCCTCGGCCACCGGAATGACCCCCGTCGCATTCGAATAAAGCGGCAGCCCCATCAGCACGGCAGCCGGCACGGCAAACGGATTGTCTGCGGCGGCATATTGAACGAAAAGTTCCTGCGGAACATAACCATGCAGTGCCGACCCCACGCCAATGCCCCCAATGACATACAGCCAAATGCGACCCACGATGCCGCGAACCTCGCCCCAGGCATACCGGATCCGTCCTCGCAACGACGTATCGACCTCTCCCATGGCGACCGCCCCCATGCGGATCGTCCAGACATACGCCTCGACCCAACGTTCCAAATGAAAACGATCGATCAGAATGCCACCCAGAATGCCAACGCTCATGCCGGTCACCACATACACCGTGGCCATCTTCCAGCCCATGATCGAACCCAGAATCACCACGGCGACCTCGTTCACCAGTGGCGAGGTGATCAAAAACGCCATGGTCACGCCGACCGGAATCCCCCCCTCCAAAAAGCCGATGAACAACGGAACCGATGAGCAGGAACAAAAAGGAGTGATCGCGCCCAGAATCACGGCCATCAGATAACCCGCGCCCAGGGATTTTCCTTCGATATATCCCCGCACTCTCTCCGGCGCGAGCAACGTCCGAAACAGACCCATGATAAAAATGATGACAACCAACAGGAAAAAAATCTTGGTCGTATCTTCCACAAAAAAATGCAGTGACTGCCCCAGAGCGGAATCGGACTCAATCCCCATCCAGGAAAAAATCATGGTATCCGCGAGGTTGCCAAAAATCTCCAACATGATTGATTCGTCCATTCAGGCGGTTTCACTGTAAGCGGTTCCAGAACACCGTTCCGCTCGATCCGGCAGGCTCCACAATCGCCCCGATCCTCTTTGTGGACCTCCCTCTCCTTCGAAACCATCCGGATTTCAGGAGTCTACCAAGCCGTTATATCTGTTGGAAGGAATATGTACCAAAATGAATATATAGTCAAGCGCATTTTTCAGCTTGATTCCAAAAAAACATCCACACCCCACAAACCTGCCCAAAGTTCAGGTTGGGAGCGACCACTTCTCACGATAACGGGGAGCGATCGGGAATGAAATGATGATAAAAGATATAAAAAGGCCGCTATTCCGACTGGCCATCCGCATCAAAAGGCAGTTCGAGTTGGTGCCAGCCCATGACATTCCGGGTGCTGGCATTGCCAACGGTCAGGCCCAGCAAACGCACCCCGCGTGGCGGAATGCCCACCGGAGAGAACAAGCGTCGGGCCACATCCAGAATTTCATCCACCTTCCGAACGGGATGATCCAAGGTTCGGCTCCGCGTGATCTGCTGAAAATCGCCGAATTTGACCTTCAGGGTGACGGTCTTGCCCGTGAACTGGCATTTATCCATACGCCGCATCACCTCGTGAGCGATCGCGTCCAAGCGGGTCAACAACTCCGGACGACTGTACAAATCCCGATCAAAGGTATCCTCGGTGCCCACGGAGTGGCGTTCCCGGTTGGGATTGACCGGACGGGAATCCTCGTTGCGGACGATCTGATAATAGGATCGCCCCGCCTTGCCAAACGCGATCAGCAACTCTTCCAGGGAAAAATGGAGCAGATCCGCTCCTGTCTGGATGCCCATGCGATGCATTTTATCCGCAGTCGCCCTGCCGACTCCGAAAAATTTTTCGATCGGCAGAGCCGCCACAAACGCCGGAGCCTGTTCGGGGGTGATCAGGGTGAAACCGTTGGGCTTGTTCATGCCCGAAGCCACCTTGGCCAGAAACTTGTTGATCGAAACCCCGGCGGACGCGGTCAGACCGGTCCGCTTGAAAATCTCGGCGCGAATCTCCTGCGCCACCCAGGAGGCGGATTGAAGGCCTTTTTTGTTCCGGGTCACATCCAGGAACGCCTCGTCCAGGGAAAGCGGTTCCACAAGCTCCGTGTGTTCGAGAAACACCTCGCGAATTTGCAAAGAGACCATCTTGTATACGGCCATGCGGGGGGGAAGGACAATCAGGCCCGGACACCGTTCCAACGCCTTCTGCATGGCCATGGCGGATCGAATGCCGAATTGCCGCGCCTCGTAACTGGCGGCGGCCACCACGCCCCTGGAACGATTTCCGCCCACCACCAGAGGATGCCCCCGATATTCCGGATAATCCCGCTGCTCCACGGAGGCATAGAAAGCATCCATGTCGATGTGGACGATTTTTCTGGAGGCGTCCATACGGTTGTTCCTACGATCCATGCTCCCGGGAGCGCAGACCGGTCTCCATTCAAAGGCTGTCGCACCCGGGTTTCGATCGGGCGACCGGCGTCATCCTATTCCGATATCACGCAGAAGGCGTTTGATCTCCGCCTCCTTGTCCTGATACTGACGGATTCTCCCTTCGACTTCATGGGGAGATTTGCCGTTCAGATCCTGTATGGCGGATTGCAGAAAGGTCAACTCCTTCTTGAGCTTTTCCAGTTTCCGCACCGCTTCCGGGGTCAAATTCAGGGCTGCATTGGCGTTCATCCGATCCGACATCGGCACCACCTCTCCTTGAAAGAAAGATTCACATCATGACCAAAACCACAAAGCTTCATCCTCCACGCGCACGCCATGGGGATCACAACGCCACGATCAAGTCGGTGAGAGGACGCACCACACAGGGCAGACAGGTTCCCGGATCCGGGGTGAACTCCGGATTGTACAGATACTCCACCTTTCCCTGCACGAGAGGGGTCTGACAGGCTCCGCAGATCCCGCCACGACAACCGAACGGGGCATCGATACCATGGGCTTCGGCACACTCCAGCAAGGTTTCGACGCTGCCATCCCAGGGCACCGTTTTCCCCGTTTGACGGAACGTCACCCATCTGCCCTCGGCCTCGCTCCCGGCTCCGATGACCGGGGCCGGAGACGACACCGGACCGGGAGGCGAAACGAACGCCTCGCTGTGCAGACGATCTGCGGGCACGCCCCAGGCCTCCAGTGCGGGCGTCAACGTCTCCATGAAGCCGGGAGGACCGCACAGATAAAAATGATAAAGCCGCAAACTCAAAGAAAGCCGCAACAAGGTGATATCCACGCGCCCGGCATGGTGATAATCCCGACCTGCCCGCTCATCGGCTCCGGGCCGACTGTGACACGCAAAATAACGAAAGCCTGGACAATCCTCGCTCAAAAGGGCCAGATGATCATGCCATCCCTGCTCGCGGGCATCGCGCACCCCGTAGAAGAGCCACACCTCGCGGTTCGGATCGATGGCGATCTGGGTATGGATCATGCTCAAGAAAGGCGTGATGCCGATACCTCCGGCGATCAGCACCACCGGGGCCTCTCCGGGTTCCAGCACGAAGGAGCCGGAGGGGGCCAACGCCTGAAGCGTGCCACCCACCGAAACCGCATCGTGTAGAAAGCCCGACGCCACACCTCCCGGCACCCGTTTGACCGAAATTCGATAGCGATCGAGCCCAGGGCGGTCGGAGAGCGAATAACACCGCGTCACCACACGCATGACGCCGCTGGCCGGATCGGGCACCTCCAGGCGGAAAGTGAGAAATTGACCAGGAAGAAACTCGGGCAATGGCCCACCATCCGCAGCCACCAGTTCAAACGAACAGAGCGTCCGCGCCTCGTCTTCCAGAGTTTTCCCGACCACCCGCAACGCCCGGAAGCCGCTCCATCCCGCACCGACGGAGGCCGTGACACCCCCGATCGGGACTACTCGATTTGTCCTGTCCTGCATTTCCGTCATCCTCCCTCTCCGCTCCGCGCCGCTCCGGATTCACCCGACGCGCACTCCGAAAGTACGATGTTTTGCAAGGTTTCCAGCTCCATCAACGCCTCTTTCATTCGGTATTTGCGCAACCGTTGCTCCAGTCGATCGATGGCGGCAGCAATCTCCCCGGACCACCCCATGGCCGACATCGACGCCACCAGCGGCAGCGCGGGACGGGGACGACTCTCCCGAAGATGAGGCAGCATCTCCTCGACCAGCTTCAGCAGGGCCTCGGGCCGGGGGGAGAGCGCGACGGTCGGACTCTGCGACTCCGGGCTCTCCCGGAGCAAAGAGGCGCAACCCGCCTCCACCACGGCGATCACGCCATGCAACGCCTCGCTCAACTGCCGCAACCGGGACTCCTCCAGCCCCATCCCCTGACCGAGATCCTGTTCCATGGCGGAACACAACGCCTGCAACGGCCCGGCTCCCAGACTTCCCGCCACCCCTTTCAGGGTGTGCAGCAGCCGAATCGCCAACGGGACATCGCCCGCCTCCAACGCCTGCCGCACCTCCCGATCGCTCTGACGATGCCCCTCCAGAAACCGGAACAGCACCTTGACGTACAACGCCCGATTGCCACCCAATCGGACCAGGGCCCCATCCCGATCGATCCCCGGCAGATCGGGCAGCGCGATCTCCTCCACGCCATTTCCGACCCCGACCGCGCCATCAGGCTCCGGGGGAGCCGACAGCAACGCCTCCCCATCGGGACACAACAGCCGGACCAGCGTGCCAAAAAGACGATCCACATCCACCGGCTTGGAGAGATATTCGTTCATGCCGTTGGCCAGACAGGACTCCCGCTCCCCGGACATCACATTGGCGGTCATGGCCACGATCGGCACCCCGCGCCACGCCTCCAGAGCGCGAATCCGCCGGGTCGCCTCGTGACCATCCATGACCGGCATCTGCAGATCCATCAGAATCACCAGATAAGGACCATCCTCCAACGCATTCAAGGCCTCGGCCCCGTTGTCGGCGATCCGCACCGTCAGACCGGCCAACTCCAGCAGATCCTTGGCCACCTGCTGATTGAAGTCGTTATCCTCCACCAGCAGCACCGGCACTCCCGCGACGCCCCGCAGCATCCGGCCATAGGCCTCCACCGGTCGGGAGAGCGTTTTGACCGCCATGCCGGACAACTCGGCCCCGGTCGGCAGGGCGAAACGGGCGGAAAACGAAAAACAACTCCCCGCGCCCAATGCGCTTTCCACCTCGAAGGCACCCTGCATCATCTCCACCAGCCGCTTGCTGATGGAAAGTCCCAAACCGGTGCCACCATATCGCCGGGTGGTGGAGCTGTCCGCCTGGGAAAAAGATTGAAACAACCGCCCCTGCTGCTCCGGCGAAAGACCGATGCCGGTATCCCGTACCGAAAAACGCACGCAAGCCTCGCGCTCGTTCCGGCTTTCGAGCCGCACCGATATCGACACCGTGCCGCTGGCCGTGAACTTGACCGCGTTGCCGGCGAGATTGGTCAGCACCTGACCAAGACGCAGACCATCGCCCACCAGATGCTCCGGCACCGCCTCCCCCACATCGACCACATAGCTCAAACCCTTCTCCCCGGCGGGCAGGGAGACCAGGGTCGAGACATGCTCGATCACATCCCGCAGCCGGAACGGACTCGATTCCATCTCCAGACGCCCCGCCTCGATCTTGGAAAAGTCGAGAATGTCGTTGAGAATGCGCAACAACGACTGGGCCGCCCGCTCGATCTTGCGCAGATAGTTCTCCTGCTTGGGGGTGACTTCGGTATGCAGACACAAGGCGGTCATGCCGATGATGGCATTCATCGGAGTACGGATTTCATGGCTCATGTTGGCCAGAAACTCACTTTTGGCCCGATTGGCATCCTCGGCGGCGGATTTGGCCAGACGCAGTTGATCATCCATCTCCTTGCGACCGGTGATATCCTCCTTGATGGCCACGAAATGGGTAATCTCCCCCTGTCCGGGACGCAACGGCGAAATCGAGACCGATTCCCAAAACAGCGCGCCATTCTTCTTGCGGGTCTGAAACTCCCCATGCCACTCCTCGCCCCGCAAAATCGTCTCCCACAACGCCCGATACTCCCCAGACGGCGTATGACCCGATTTCAGGATCCGGGTATGCTGTCCGATCGCCTCTTCCCGACTGTAGCCGGTATTGTGGCTGAACTTGGGATTGACATATTCGATGATGCCCCGCAAATCGGTGATCACCACCGCCACCGGACTCTGCTCGATGGCGTGATAGAGCTTGTGCAGCATCTCCTCGGCCTGTTTGCGCTCGATCAGTCCGGCGAGCGTGGTCGTCACCAGCAGCAGAAAATCTTCCAGAACCTCCTCGCGCCGGGATCCATCCCGCAAATAGAGATTCAACACGCCCAACATGCGTTCTCCGGAGAGAATCGGCAGACAGACATGTCCATGCGGACTCATGCCCTCCACCCGGATCCCATGCCGATCATCCAGATGCGCGGCGAACACCATCTCCCGACCTCTGGCCGCCAGGCCGCACAGACAGGTGCCGAAAGGCACACGGGCGCATCGCTCCTGCAACGCCGGATTCAGACCTGAATGGGCGATCAACTGCAACCGATCCCGCCCGGCCTCCTTCAAGAAAACTGCGCCCCGAGGCTCGATGGGCAGCCAGGGAATGGCCAGAATCCGCTCCAGGGCGCGATGCAAAACCACCGGCAACGCTTCGGGCCGCATCGAAATTTCCAAAAGCTCGTTGACCACGCCCTTGACGCGATCGGCACTTTCGGCCATCTCCTTGGCGAGCAGCAACTGCTCTTCGGTCTGCTTGAGGTCGGTGATGTCATGGGCCAGCATCACGAACCCCTCCAGACGCCCGCGCCGGGAGCGGATCGGCGTCAGGCCGAACTGCTGCCAACAGATCCGGCCTTCGGGCCACTCTCCGCCCGGCTTGGGCTGGACCGGCAACAGACCGCGCCACGGCTGCCCCTGCTCCAGGGCGACCCGGACCCACTCCCGCGCCGCCGGCTCGATCAGATATCCAGCGATGTCATGCAGGGTTCTTCCCACCACCTCGCGATTCTGCCAGCCGGTGATGCGGGAAAATCCCGGATTCACATACAGGATCTTCCCCTTGGGGTCGCTGGTCAGGATCGCATCCCCGGAGGAGTCCACCGCCTTTTGCAGATGACGCTGCCGGGTGGTGGCCAGCTTGAGACTCCACAACACCCGCAGCAGCAGACCCAGCAGGATCAGCGACGCCCCGGACAACACGATCTGATAGCCCAGAGCCTGTTCCTGACGCTTCTGAAGATGATTGGACGCCAATCGGGTCAAAACCCGGCAGTTCTCGGAAACCGGCAGATGCAGAATCCGCTCCAGCAGTTGATCGACCCGAGGCTTCCATTCCAGAATCACCCGCACATGATCCACCACCTCCGCGTAGTGCGGCAGTTCGGACAAGGCGGCCAGATGGCCTTCGATCTTGCGGACCCGCTCGCCGTCGTCGTGCTGACCGGAAAAAAGCAGCATCTCCTGCATCAGCATCAGCAACACCCGCGACTCCGGCATCTCCGACGCGCCGGTGCGGTCATCCGCCGGTTCCACCCCTCCCCGTTCCATGGCCACCTTGGGCAGATGGACCATCGAGTTCCGCAACAGGGCGTTGCCGGACTTGAACCGTTCGATCCCATCCAGCTTCTGTTTCACCACCTGTTCCAGGGTATGCCAGGCTTCCCGATAGAGCTCGGCATCCTCCCCCAGCAGATCCGCCACCTCCCGCGTGCGCTGCAAGGTCCAAAGCATCTCCCGCTGATAGACCACGGTGTCGTCGTAGTGATTCAGAATGCCGAAGCGGGCCAGCACCAGTTTCTGATTGAAGGCGTTCTCCTGATTGAGCACCCGGTTGATCACCTCTTCGAGCCGCTGATAGGGGGTGCGATCCACCTGGGAACGCATGGCGATCCAACCCATCGCCGCCACGATCAGAATCCCCCCGAACCAGCGCAACCACTCGATCCGCTTCATGGACACTCCCCGTAGAGCGTCCCGTCGAGGGTGCGCAGAAAGGCCACCAGCAAACTCCGCTCCCGCTCGGACAGTTCACGTCCCAACTGGGTACGCGCCATCACCGTCACCGCCTCTTCCAGCGTGGCGACGTAGCCCTCGTGAAAATAAGGAGCGGTACGCGCCACATTGCGCAATCCCGGCACCTTGAAAACCCTCCGGTCCTCCGCAATCCCGGTGACGGCGAAACGATCCGCCTCCCCGGACTCGATGGATGGATCATCCCGGTCGAGCGCGGCGAAAAAACCCGATTGGTGAAACATGTTGCCACCCAGATTGACCCCCTGATGACAGGAGACGCAGCCCAATCCCTTGAACAGCGCGTATCCCGCCTGCTCTTCGGCGGTGATCGCGCCGCTCTCCCCCCGCAGATAGCGATCGAACCGGCTGTTGGGGGTGATCAGAGAGCGCAGAAACTCCGCCAGGGCATCGCGCAGATTCTCCCCCCGGATCCCGCCTCGATAAAGACGCGCGAAATCCTGCCGATAGCCCTCATCCTGAGAGATCTTGCGCACCACGTCGTTCCAGTCCGAGCCCAACTGGACCCGCACCTCCTCTTCCACCAGCTCTTCCAGATTGGCGCCCCGGCCATTCCAATACTGGGCGATGTTGAAAAGCGCGTTGAAAACGGTCGGCGTGTTGAGCCGGTTGCGCGGACCATGGTCCCGCACCGAGGTGGGCAGCCCATCGACCCCCCACCCCTCCAGCGAATGACAACTGGCGCAACTCAAGGAGTTTCCGGACGACAACCGCACGTCATGATAGAGGCGTTTGCCCAGACGATTCTTCTCCCCATCCATGGTGGTGCAGAGGGGAACCGGAACCACGGGTTCACTGACCGTGGCCCACGCCTCTCCCCCGGAAACCCATCCGATCCAAAGCGCGACCGCCGCTCCGATCCGGCTCCGCACTCTAACGGAGCTCCACCGCATGTTCATCCTCCTCCCGTTCCTTCCAGCTCTCCCGCACCTCCAGGATGCTCGGCAGAATCGAGAGGAACAAAGGAACCAGCCGTGGATCGAAATGGGATCCCGCCTCCTCTTTCAACAGCTCGACCGCCTTGGAAATCGGCCACGCATCCTTGTAGGGGCGTTTGGTGGTCAAGGCGTCGAAAACATCGGCGATGGCCACGATGCGGGCCTCGATGGGAATCCGCTCCCCCGCCAGTCCACGGGGATAGCCGCTGCCATCCCACTTTTCGTGATGACACTGGGCCACGGTCCGGGCGATCGCCAGCAGGGGCGAACTCTGCTGCCCGATGATCCCGGCACCGATCTCCGGATGTCCCCGCATCACGGTCCACTCTTCGTGGGTCAGGCGGGCCGGTTTGAGCAGAATCAGATCCGGAATGCCGATCTTGCCGATATCGTGCATCGGCGCGGCCTGAAACAGGGTTTCGGCCTCTTTTTCATTCAGTCCCGCCGCCAGGGCCAACAAGCGGGAGTAATGGCTCATGCGGATGACATGCAGCCCGGTTTCGTTATCCTTGTACTCCGCAGCCCGACCCAGACGACGAATGATCTCCAACCGGGTCTCCTCCAGCTCTTCGTTCTTGAACTGCAACTCCCGCGTGCGCTGCTGGACCCGCTCTTCGAGAATCTCGTTGCTGCGGGAGAGCTCCCGACGCGCCCGCTCCAGTTGCAGATGGGTCTTGACCCGCGCCAGCACCACCGCCGGACTGAACGGCTTGGTGATGTAATCCACCGCGCCGAGTTCCAGGCCATAGGTTTCGTCTTCGGTCTCCTGCTTGGCCGTGACGAAAATCACCGGAATGCCACGGGTGCGGGCATCCTGTTTCAGACGGCGACACACCTCGTAACCATCCATCTCCGGCATCATGACATCCAGAAGGATCAGATCCGGCTCCCGCTCGGGAATATCTTCCAGGGCGGTGGGACCGTCGAGGGCCACGCTGACCTCGTAGGAGTCTCCCAGGGTCTCCAGCAGAATATCGATGTTGGTTTCCGTGTCGTCCACCACGAAAATCCGCGCCATGGGCTCTTCGGACATGCATTTCCCCCATTCAAGAATGACGATCGATCCCCATCACGGGGTGGAAGAGGAGGTGGAATCCAACAGGGCGTTCAACGCCTGTTCCGCCTCCCGGAAACGATATTTGCGAATCATCAGCATCAGATTGTTCACCCGCATCCGGGCCGACGGGGGAAGTTCCATCCCCTCCAGAGGCTCCAGCAGGGCTTGACAGGCTTTCGGCTGACGCGCCCGCAACGGCTCCTGCAAGGGACGCAACAGCGCGATCAACGCCTCCTCTCCCACGACCGGCCTGCACCCGACCGGAGAAAGAGTACCGGAGGAGGCAACCGGCTGAGGCAGGGCGGACAGGGCCACCAGAATGGGCCGCAACACCACATCCACGGCGTCGATCAACTCCGGCACCGACTCCGGCGTCGCGGTGAAGCCGTGTTCCAGATTCTGGGCCGCCGCCCGCAACGCCTCGGCACCCAGGCTGCCCGCCAACCCCTTGAGGGTATGCGCCACCCGTACCGCCGCATCGCTTTCATTCCGGTTCCAGCTCTCCCGCAACCGTTCGATCACCCCATCCTGATCCACCGCGAAACGGCGCAACAGACGCCACAACAAAGTACGACTGCCCGCGCACCGTTGCAACGCCAATCCCATGTCGATGCCGGCAATCTCCGGAGGCATCGGTTCCGGCTCCTCCCGCACCGCCGGATCGCTCCCGGCCTGCACCGTTCCCCCACCCCCCTCCTGGGGAGCCAGCCAACGATGCAAGGTGCGATAGAGATGCTGCGGATCGATCGGCTTGGCCACATGATCGTTCATGCCGGATTGCAGGCTCTTTTCCCGATCCCCGACCATGGCGTTGGCGGTCATGGCGATCACCGGCACATCGAGGCCAAGCTCGCCGCGAATGCGACGGGTGGCCTCGTAGCCATCCATCACCGGCATCTGCACATCCATCAGCACCGCGTCGTAGCAGTGACGACGCAACATCTCCACCGCATCGGCCCCGTTGCCCGCCACCTCCACCACCACGCCCACCAGTTCCAGCAGATCGACCGCCACCTGCTGATTGACCACGTTGTCCTCGGTGAGCAGCACCCGTTTGCCGGAAAGCTCCCGAAAGCCGACCAATCCCCCCTGATCCTTCACCAGGTGACGCAGATGACGTTTCGTCTCGGCCCCGAACAGCTCCGCCACCGCGTCGAACAGTTGCGAGGCCGTCACCGGCTTGGCCAGAGGCCGGGTTTCCGGCAGCCCCCCGCACCACTCCTGCATATTGACCATCTCCGGCTGCGGACAGAGCACCACGGCGGGAATCCGCCCATATCCGGCCCTGGAGCGCACCCGACGCAACCACTCCAAACCATCCTGACCCGCATGATGGGCATCGACCACCAACAGATCGGGCTTCTCCAGCCACTCTCCGCCCATTCCCCCCACGCCCCGCTCGTGACAGATGCGAAAAGTGAGCGAGGTGAGCATTTCCAGCAGAATCTCCCGGCCCCGGGGGTTGCCCACGGTCAAACCGACCCGCAATCCCCGCAACTCCGGAGCGGGCTGGAAGGCATCGGACTCCTCGGCCATCACCCCCATCACCACCGTAAAGGTGAAGGCACTGCCCACGCCCGGCTCCCCCTGAGCCGTGATGCCCCCTCCCATCAGCTCCACCAATCGCCGGCTGATGGCCAATCCCAACCCCGTGCCCCCGAACTGTCGGGTCGTGGAGGTGTCCGCCTGCGTGAACGATTCAAACAGATGGGCCACCTGCTCCGGACGAATCCCGATGCCGGTATCCCGCACCGTAAACCGCAGCTCCACCTGCTGCCCCCGGCGTTCCAGCAGTTCGACCCGCAACTCCACCTCGCCTGTGGCGGTGAACTTGACCGCATTGCCCAACAGATTCAGCAACACCTGTTGCAGACGCAACGGATCGCCCCGCACCTGTTGCGGCACGCCCCGTCCACGGGAACAGAGCAGCTCCAACCCCTTTTCGTGAGAACGGGGAGCCACCAGCGTGGTGACGGTCTCCAGCACCTCATCCATGCGGAACACCACCTCCTCCAGCTCCAGGCGTCCCGCCTCGATCTTGGAGAAGTCGAGAATGTCGTTGAGAATTCGCAGCAAAGCCTTGGCCGAGCCGTGAATCTTGGCCACATAATCCTTCTGCCGGGGGGTGAGTTCCGTGCTCAGGGCCAGATGGCTCATGCCGATGATGGCATTCATCGGGGTACGGATTTCATGGCTCATGTTGGCCAGAAAGTCGCTTTTGGCCCGACTCGCCGCCTCGGCGACCGCGATGGCCGCCTTGAGCTGCTCCTCGACCGCCTTGCGTTCACTGATATCCTTGTGGATGCCGGTCATGCGATCGACCCGACCCTGACCATCCCGACCCGTCACCTTGCCGGAGGCCAGAATCCACTTCCACCCCCCGAGACGATGCCGCATCCGGAACTCCACCTCGTAGGGGTGGACGGGATCGGCGAAATGGTTCCGCAGATTCGATACCACCCGGGGCGCATCCTCGGGATGGATCAAGCGACGCCAGGTATCGGCGTGTTCCGCCAGTTCGCCCTTGTCGTATCCGAGCATGCCGAACCACTCGGCACTGAAATAAGCCGCGTCGCTCTGGGGATTCCAGTCCCAAAAGCCGGTGTTGGAGGCGGACAGGGCAATGCTCAACCGGGCTTCGCTCTCCTGCAGAGCCTCCTGAATCCGACGACGCTCGGTGATATCCTGAAACACCGCCACCGAACCGATGATCCGTCCCTCCTCCTTCAGGGGGACCGCCACCACGGAGATGGGGAAAATGCGTCCGGATTGATGAATGAAATACTCCTCTTCGGAGCGATAGGTCTCTCCGGCCCGATTCTTCAGCCACATGGGGCACTCGCTGGCGTTCACCAACGCGCCGTCGATGCGGCGGTTGTGGACCGTATCGTGGAAATGACGGGTCATCATCTCCTCCCGGCTCCAGCCGAGCAACCGTTCCGCCTCGTGGTTGAAAAAGGTGCAATACCCCCTAGCATCGAGGGCGTACACCCCTTCGCCCATCGATTCGGTGAGACTCTCCAGAAACTTACGACTGGAACGCAACTGCTCTTCCATGGTCTTCTGGGCGGTGATGTCGGTGCGGATGGCAATGTATTGCACCGGTCTGCCCGACTCGTCGAGAAAAGGCACCACCGTGGCGGCGACCCAATAAAGACGCCCATCCTTGGAGCGATTGCAGATTTCCCCCTCCCACACCTCGCCCGAGGCGATGGTATGCCAGAATTGTCGGAAAAAATCCTTGGGATGATGGCCGGAATTGACCAGACGATGATCCTGACCGATCAACTCCTCACGGGAAAATCCGCTGATCCGGCAGAATTTGTCGTTGGCGTACTGAATGATCCCCACCGTATCGGTGATGCTGACGATGGCGTGCTGATCCAGGGCGAACTTCTGACGGGCCAGTTGAACATTCACCTCGTGAAGCGTGCTTTGGGCCTTGAAATAGTTTTCCACCAGCGAGGCCATCAGGATGGTCAACTGTTCCAGGCCCGCGTCATCCTCTCCAAGCTCCGGCTGTCCCGACAACGACAGCAGCCGGTTGGCCGTGGAGCGCAGGGAATCGATCACCGCCACCCGCCGTTTCGCCTCGGCGCGCAACTGCTCGTTGGTGCGGGTCAACTCGTCGGAGCTCAACTGGAGACTGCGATTGCGCAGATCCAGATCCCGTTCGTGCTGATCGTAGCTCTGCCCCACCCGGTCGCAGAACTCCGCCAGCCCCGACAGAATCCGCCCCGCCCCCGAACCCTCCCGCTCTCCGGCCAATTGTCGCAACTCGTCCACGGCCCCGGAAAACTCCGCTTCCGAAAGCCCGAAAACCCGCTTGATCTGCCTTGCCAGTAACCGGTGCATGGCGTTACTCGGTTTCCTCGGCCAAAAAAGTGATGGTCATGGTCTGGTTGTGCAGCTTGCAATCCGTGGTGGCGGAAAAAGGACTGATCTCCCCGTAAGAGTAGAATCCGGTGGTCATGGTCCCGGGGGCCAGCGCGTCGATGACCACTTCCACCTCTTCATCCACATGATCCCCCATCACCAGTTTGCGCCCCACGCAACTGACCAGAATCGCCAAACCCGCCCCGCATCGATCCACCATCTTCCGGGTGGTTTCGGCGGCGGCCTCGGCTCCGTTCACCAAAGCGTCGGTGGAGG
>JADGBU010000042.1:22970-23453 GCA_015231295.1 Magnetococcales bacterium
CCGCCCGCCTCTTCGTCGATGCCCAGAATGGTGCGGATCAGACCCAGCCGGGCGTGATCCTCCCCGAGCATCTCGAAGGGAAACAGCAACCCCGAGGCCGGCAGATCCTTGGCATACTCCCCCAGATACCGCTTGTAGACATTGAGCGCGGGTTCGCCATCGAGTTCGAACAGCAGATTTCCCGCGCTGCGCGTCACCCGACGCGCCGGCCCGAACGGCTCCCACCCCCCATAGGAGCCATACCCGATACGCACCATTTCACCATAGAGGCCGATGCCCACCACGCCGGAATCGCTCACTTCCGCATCATCCAGCACCCAGGTGCGCTGAAACGCTCCCCCATCCCCGGCCAATCCACCGGTGATGGCCACGCCCGGCCTCACCCCGGCGGAGATCCCCTGAATCACCGCGCTGCCGTTGACCCCGAGCCCCTTGCAAAACAGCAGCACCCCCCGCAGATCCGCGCCGTCGAGAGCCTGTCCC
>JADGBU010000326.1 GCA_015231295.1 Magnetococcales bacterium
ACAGACCAAAATCTCCACCAGCTCCCGATCGATCATGAAGCATACCCCTTGATTTCCTGAAACCCATCCAACCCCGCCAATCGACGGAACGTCCCATCCGCACTCAACTCCTGCGTTCCGATCCGCGCCAGACCGGCCATGCCCAACCGATACAACAACGCCATCTCCTCCCGCGACAATCCGATCATGGCCGGAGGCCACGACCGATCGGACAACGCCCGCAACAATGAGGCACTCGCCTCGGGCAAACGATGCGCATACGGCAAACCACAGGGCTCACACACCGCCCCGCCCCGCCGAACGGAAAAAAATCTCAACCGCTCCCGCCGTCCACACCCGACACAATCGCGGACCCGCCATCCGTGCCCGAACAACCCAAGCAACCGACCCAACGCCCCGGCCACCACCACCAACGGTTCGACCTCCGCCTCCAACGCCTCCAGAGAGCTGTCGAGACAGGCGAACACCTCGCCGCCCCGCGCATCTCCCGGCATCTCGAAACGATGCACCGCCTCGATCAACACCTGTCCCGCCGCCGTCGCGGTCGCCATGAACGGCAAACGGTTGCGCGCTTCCAGAATCTCCACCCGACTCAGCGTTCCCAAGGCCTCTTCGGTCCGGGCGCGCAGCTCCACCTCCAACAGATGAAACCCCGTCAACGCCCCGCGCGCGCCATCCCGTCCGCCGAGCCGGGCCGCGCGCGCCACGGCGGAGACCACCCCGAATCCCGGGGTCAGCAGAGTGACGATCCAGGAGGTGTCCCGGAACGGCACCCGTCGCAACACCAGAGCCTTATTCTCGATCCTCATCCGCATCCGGATCCACATAGCCCAGATCCGCCAACATGCGGGCATCGCCATTCCACTCTTTTTCGACCCGCACCTGCAACCGCATATAGATCGAACCGCCGAACATAGTTTCCAGCTCCTTGCGGGCCAGCGATCCAATCCGCTTCAACCCCTCGCCCCGATGCCCGATGACGATGCCCTTCTGCGACTCCCGCGCCACGATGATCATGGCTTCCAGATCGCGCACGTCGGACGGGGCGGGACGCGGCTCCCAGGTGACGACCCGGACCGCCAACGCATACGGCAGCTCCTGACGCAAATGCATGAACAACTTTTCGCGGATCACCTCGGCGATGATGAAGCTCTCCGATTGATCGGTCCACTGCCCCAGGGGAAAATAGCGTGGGCCTTCCGGCAGAAAATCCGGCAACATCGTCAGCAACCGCTCGACGTTGCGACCGCTCAACGCGGAGATCGGCACCACCTCGACAATGCGCCCATCCCCCAATGCCGACACCGCCGCCAACCGCTCCATCAACCGTCCGGTGGTGGTGCGATCGACCTTGTTGAAGACCAGAATCACCCGCTCCGCCCCGAGACGACCGATGATCTGACGATCTTCCACCGTCAATCCCGAGGAGGCTTCGACGAAATACAACACGATATCCGCCTCGCGGCAGGCGTCGTAGGCGGCCCGGACCATCACCTGATTGAGCAGCAGACGACCCGGCTCGTGAATGCCCGGCGTATCGAGAAAGATCATCTGCGTTCCGGCCCGCTCGCACACCCCCAATACCCGACTGCGGGTGGTCTGTGCCTTGGGCGTGACAATGGCCGCCTTGCGACCCAACACCAGATTCAAAAAGGTGGATTTTCCCGTATTCGGACGACCGGCGATGGCGATGTAACCGGAACGAAAACGCGCCCCATCTCCCTGCTCTGACTCATTCGGCGACGTCTTGTGTGTACCCGTGTTTGACTCGCTCAATCCAGATTCTCCTGTTCTCCAGCCCGATCCATGATCTCCATGGCCGCACGCGCGGCCTCCTGTTCGGCGCGCCGCTTGCTTGGCCCGGCACCCCGTCCAATCCTCTCGACCTCATCCACCCGGCACTCCACCCAGAACAACCGCTCATGGGGCGCGCCGGAGGCATCCACCAACGCATACCGGGGCAACGGTCGCCCCAACGCCTGCAACCGCTCCTGCAACGCGGTCTTGAAATCCTTGCACTCGCCTCCCGGCGAAAAGCGATCCAGACGGCTCGCGAAGAGTCCCGCCGCCACCTGTTCCACCGCGCTCCAGCCCCCGTCCAGGAACACCGCGCCCAGAATCGCCTCGATGCAGTTGCCCAGAATGGAAAGCTTTTCCCGCCCGCCACTCATCGCCTCGCCGCGTCCCATGCGCATCCAGGTGCCCAGGCCCAGTTCCAGCCCCATGGCACCCAACGCGCCGGTATTGACCAGCGAGGCCCGCCAATGGGACAACTCCCCTTCCGGCGACTCCCGAAACCGGTGATACAACAACTGAGAGATCGCCAGATCCAGCACCGCATCCCCCAGAAACTCCAACCGCTCGTTGTGTCCCGAGATATCCTCCCCTCCGCAGAGGTGGGGCACACCATCCGGATCGTCCTGGGCCACGGATCGATGGGTCAACGCCTGACACAACAGGGAAGGATCGGCGAAGGTATACTCGAACCGGGCGCGGAACCACGCCTGCAACGCCTCAAAATCGCCATGAAAATCGGCCACGG
>JADGBU010000043.1:0-8360 GCA_015231295.1 Magnetococcales bacterium
CACCACCAAAGGGGGGGTGGCCCGATCCGGCGAAGAGGGCATGCAGCGGGTGCCGATCGATGACAAGTTAATCATCGACGCCAAGATTCACCCCGCCGATATCGCGTTCGTCCGCACCGGATTGCCGGCCAATGTCAAGTTCGATGCCTGGGACTACTCCATTTATGGTTCGTTTCCCGGGGTCGTGGATTATATCAGCGTCGATACCCTCGACGATGAGGGACGCTCTTCCAAGGCCGATCCGTTTTATCGGGTGCGGGTCAAGATGGAAGGGAAAAACTTCGTCAGTCAGGGGCCGGAACCGGTCAAGATTCAGCCCGGCATGACCAGCACCGTGGAAATCATCACCGGCAAGAATACCGTGTTGAGCTTCCTGACCAAAC
Organism: Magnetococcales bacterium; assembly: GCA_015231295.1. Classification (GTDB taxonomy): domain Bacteria; phylum Pseudomonadota; class Magnetococcia; order Magnetococcales; family Magnetaquicoccaceae; genus Magnetaquiglobus. Next base: position 384 of record JADGBU010000043.1, read on the forward strand.
CGGTCACGAAAACCCTGGATGAATCGTTTGGTGAGCGTTGAAAGTCAACATCGGCAACGCTTTGTGAGTGTCAACGGGTGCCGTTATCCTGAGTCGGTGATGTGGGGGTTGTGATGTTTCTGCCCAGTCTGCTTGCGCGCGCGCGCCCTTTGCTGGAAACCCGGCTGCAGGAGGTTCCGCCTGTGCTCTCCGAGGCGTATCCGGCCTGCACGTTGGTTTTTTCCCTGTGCGATGGCAATACCCGTGCCCAGGTTTGTCACGCCTCCGGCGGTGATTTTCTCTCGACCTGGAAAGCGGCCTCCTCCCATGCCGTGAAGTTGGCCAAGCGTACCAAATTGAAGGTTAAATGGCTGCGCATCGACTGGGTGACATCCGTCGAGGCGGCAACCTGGGAATCCCTCAACGCCCGGCTGGCCGAAACCAAACGCAATTACTTCCGTCATGGTCTGGCTCTCGACGCCGGTTTCAACCGTCTGTTCCTGGAGCAGGAACTCAACGCCAACGCCATGCTCTATGGCGGGGACAAGGTGACGGAAGCCTGTCTCAATCCGGGTAATTTCACCGTTTACGCGGCCACCCGCTACGGGAAGAATTTCTTTCCGGACTTTTCTCCCGCCGCACCGGTTTATGTGTTGTCCACGGAAGGGCTGTTCGTCGCGGTCGATGGTGCCCTGACCCCGCTTCCCGGCGGTCAGACCCCGCAATGGCTGGCCGGTCCCGGACTGGAAGGGGGACGCCGCCATCTGTCGCAACTCGCGCCCGATCAGGTGTTCGCCCTGTTGGATAGCGGTGCCAACTTTCTGGCCAAACAGGTGCAGAAGGATGGTCAGTTCGTCTATGGTCATTTCCCCTGTTTTGGTCGGCGCATTCCGACCTATAACGCATTGCGTCATGCCAGCTCCATCTATGCGTTGCTGGAAGCCTGGGAGTTGACCCGGCGGGAAGCGGTGCTGGCCTCGATCCGACTGGCCTTGAACTACCTGGTCACACAATTGATTCGCTCCTATACGGTGTCGAACGCCACGGAAATCGCATTCCTGGTCGATACCGGAGGCGAGATCAAGCTCGGAGCCAATGCGGTGTCGCTGCTCGCTTTGGTGAAATATCAGGAGTTGACCGGCGATACCCAATACCTCCCCCTCATGGAAAAACTGGCTCTGGGCATCCGGTATATGCAGAACCGGAAAACCGGTCGGTTCGTCCATGTGCTCCACGCGGCGGATCTGTCGGTCAAGGAGGCGTTTCGCATCATCTATTACGATGGCGAGGCCGCGTTCGGTCTGATGCGTCTTTATGGGGTGACGCGGGATCCCCGATGGCTGGCCATCGTCGAACTGGCGTTCGGATATTTTCTCCAGGCCGATCACTGGAAGGCGCATGATCATTGGCTCTCCTATTGCGCCAACGAGTTGACCCAGTACAAGCCGGAAGAGAAATATTTCCGTTTCGGAGTGCGCAACATTTCGGGATATCTGGATTTCATCGAGCAGCGGGAAACCACCTTTCCCACGCTGCTGGAGCTTTCCATGGCCTTCGAGCGCATGCTGATGCGGTTGCGGGATCTGCCGTCGATGCGTCATGTGCTGCGCGGCCTCGATGTGGAAAAATTCTATCGCGCCATGCATCGGCGCGCCCATCATCTGCTGAACGGCTTTTTCTGGCCCGAGATGGCCATGTTTTTTGCCAAGCCTTCCAGCATTCTGGGGAGTTTTTTCATTCGTCATCACGCCTTCCGGGTGCGTATCGACGATATCGAACACTATCTGTCCGGCTATGTGGCCTATTGGAAATATCTCCAGCGCAACGAGCCCGAACTCTCCTCCCCGAGCGAGATGGAGGTTGGCGCTCCGGTCGTCTCTCCGGAGGAGTTGCCCGAGGATGGCCCGGTGGTGGTGTGGGGTGGGGATCTCAATCTGGGACGCCGCCAGCACTATCGCACCGCCGAACTCGGCGTGGAGAAGGTGTTGCGGGTTCCGGCCCTCAAAGAGGCGGACCTGAGCATCATCAATCTGGAATGCGTGATTTCGACCCGTGGCGAACAAGGGCTCAACAAGGGAGAAGGAGGCCCCTATTATCTGCGGGCCCGTCCCGAAATGATGCGGGTGCTGGTGGCTTCCGGCATCGATCTGGTGGCCACGGCCAACAATCACTGCGGCGACTATGGCCCCGAAGCCCTGTTGGAACAGAATGCGTGGCTGGATGCTCTGGGCATCGCCCATGTGGGCAGCGGTGCCACCTTCGATGAGGCGTTGCAACCGGCGATCCGACGGGCCGGCAATCTGAATGTGGCGGTTTTTGGTCTGGACGCCACCCAACATCGGTTTGCGGCGGGCCCGGATCAACCCGGTTCCGCCCATTTGTCCCTGTCCGACCCCCAGGTGTGGAAAGAGAAACTGGCACCGCGCATCGCCGCCGTGCGGGATCGGGTCCATGTGGTGCTGGTGACGGTCCACTGGGGCCATAACTACGAGGCCGAACCCACCACCGAAAAGATGGCGGTGGGTCATGCCATCATCGACGCCGGAGCCGATGGCATTCTGGGGGCCTCCGCCCATCAGTTGCAGGGCGTGGAGATCTATCGCGGTCGTCCCATCATCTATGACGCGGGCAATCTGCTGTTCGACACCCGGCGTGCGGATCTGGGGGATACCGGCGTGTTTCGGCTGGTGTTGAGCGCGGATGGGGTCAAGCGGGTGACGTTCGTGCCCGTGGGCACCGGATATGGTTTCAGCGTGCAGCGCACCGGTCGCGAGGCGATGGTCGCCACCCGGCGTTACGCTGCCCAGTGCAAGGCACTCGGAACCGTGCTCCAAATGACCCCGAGCGGCACCGGCATCATCGAGCTCTCCCCGGAGAGCCGCGCCGCGCCCGAGTGCGACCCGGCCCCGACCACCCGATACAATCTGGCGGCGATCGAGAAGATTGTGGTGCCGCCCAATCCGGCCTGGCAGGTCGGAGCGGTGCCGAAAGGGGCGGCCATCCCCCCGGTACAAATGGGGCCGCTGACCCTGCTGGGCATGCGGGTCAAGCCGCTGAAACTCACCCGCCGACGCATGGTGTGGGTCGAAACCTTCTGGCAGGCGCGGGTCAAGGTGGAGGAGGATATCCGTCTGCTGGTGCAGGCGGCTCCGGTCAGCCGGACCAAAATGCCGGTTTGGGGGTTGGGCATGGATCACGATCCCTGCGACTGGATGATCCCCACCTCCCGATGGCAGCCGGGGGTGATCTATCGCGACTATTACGGGGTGCGGGCTCCCCAGATGTCCGATCTGGAAAATATCGATCTGCAGATCCGGATCGGTCTGGTTTCCAAGGTGCATGCGGTGAAACCGATCGCTTTGCCCTTTATCGTGAAGATGGAGATTCCCGGCAAGGATCCGGGAGAGCCGGCCCCGGATCAGAACAAATATCGCACCGTGTTTCCGCCGATCATTCATCAATGCGCGCCGGGTCAGACCTGGACCGCCGAACAGTTGGCCGCCGTGACCGGAGGCGAATGGCTGGTGCCGCCCCCCAAAGGATGGTTCGTCCGCTCCGTGGTGGCGGCGAGCAAGCATATTCCGTTGTTGCCCGCTCCGGTGATGTATGCGGCCCACAACTTCGAAGACCGCATGCGACACGAGGAGTATACCCGGATGGCCGGGTTGAAGTGGGATCGTCACCAGACCATGGGCAGACTGGTGGGACGGGTGGTCGCCTCCATCGTCTCCAGGCCGGTGCCGGGGTTGCCCGCCGATTTTCCGCTGCTGCAGGTCGATGATCCCATCAAGGCGGTGATCGAGTTGGGCATCGCCGCCCGTGAACGGTTCCGGAACGATGTCATCGCCATCACCGGGACGGTCGGCAAATCCACCACCTCGATGATGCTGCATAAAATGCTGGCCGGGGATGATCGGGTGCTGGTCAGCGTGGACAACTACAATACCCGCGTCGGCGCGCCCGCCATGCTGGCCAATCTGGCGCAGGATCGGGAGGCGGCGATCATCGAAATCGCCCAGAGTGCCTTGTGGATGAAACGGGGCCCCGTGACCCGACTGGTGAAACCGACCGTCGCGCTGATTACCGAAATCGGGGTTTCCCAGACCGATCGCAATGTCAAGACCGTCCAGGATACCGCAAGCTACAAGTCGCGCATCTTCGATGGTCTGACCGGTCCGGCGGTGGCGATTCTCGGCGAGCATCTGAACTGTTTCGACTATCTGCTCGATGTGGCCAAAAAATATGCCAAGCGGGTGATCGTCTTCGGTCGGAGCGAACGGGCCGAAGTGCGGATTCTGGGCATGGAAGCGCACGAAGAGGGGAGTCTGGTGGAGTTGGAAACCCCGACGGGACGGGTGCAACTGCCGGTTCCGGTGCCGGGCGAGGGGATGGCCCACAATGCGGTGGCGGCTTTTTGCGTGGTTTATGCCACGGGGCGGGATTTTGCCGCCTGTGTGGAGCGGTTCAAGGATTTCGCCTCGGAGGAGGGGCGGCTGCAACGGTTGCAACTGCCCTGGCGCGGGGATGGCGTCGTCGATGTGATCGATGACAGCTGGAATGCCACCGTGGCCTCCATGCTGAACGCCTTCTTGGTGTTCGGGGCCGCTCCGGCGCGCGCGCGCGGGAGAAAAGTGGCGGTGCTCGGGCGGATCGTCCATCTGGGCGAGTTGGCCAGGTCGCTGCACGAGAGTCTGGCCGAGCCGTTGCTGGCCACCGGAGTCGGACTGGTCGTGACCCACGGCGAAGAGATGGAACATCTGCGTCGGGTGTTGCCGGAGGCCCTGTTGGGACCGCACTTCAAGACCGCCTCCCGACTGGTGGCCTATCTTCAGGAAGCCTTGCGCGCGGATGATCTGGTGTTGATCAAAGGATCGAGAAGAGATTCGGATTTCGGCAACACGGGAACCTTGCTGAAAGCCTGTGCTGCGGAGTGGTCCGGGAAGGGATGACGGCTCGTCGGCCCGGGTTGGGCCGCGAGACGGTGTGAAGTGATGGCTGGATGGGGGTGGATGGGGTCCATTTCATTTTGGAGGAGAGAGTCGTGGTCGATCAGTCACAACAACCGGATGAATCGCTCGCCCTGGATGCGCAGGAGAAGAGCGGAACCCCTGGCGTGGAAAGCGAACCGGATCAGTCGGTTGTGACCAGTGTCGGCATCGATGCATTGATCAAGAAAATCAAGACCGGCTCCAAGTTGGCCGACTACACCGAGTTCAAGGCCCGGTTGAGCAAGAAAGTGAAGTTGAGTTCCGCCATTCTCGCCGAAACGGCGCGGGAACTCGGCATGGAGGTCGAATTCGTCACCCGTGACATTCTCTCCGTCACCGATTCGATCCGCACGGTGCTGTTTTTTGAAACCTCGTCGGTGACGATGGCGGTGCGTCGTCTGACCGCGGACAAGGCTCTCACCAAGGATATTCTCGCCAAAAAGGGATTGCGGGTGCCGGTGGGCAAGACCTTCGAATCCCTGGGCGGCGGTGTCACCTATTTCAACACCATGAACAAGCCGATGGTCGTCAAGCCGCTGGATCTCTCCTGGGGGCAGGGGGTGACGGTCAACATCACCCGTCAGGATGAGTTCGAGAATGCGGCCAGACGGGCTCTGAAAGATCGCACCCGCTATCTGGTGGAAGAGCATTGCGAAGGGACCGATGTCCGTTTGCTGGTGGTGGGCAAGCAGGCGGTGGGGGCTTTTGTCCGGGAGCCGGCCAATGTCATCGGCGATGGCAAAAGCACGATCCGGCAATTGGTGCTGCGCAAAAATACCGCGCGGCGCAAGTTGATGTACGCCCCCCCCATCAAGTCCGACGAGCGGATGACGCAGTTGCTGCGCAAGGTCGGATATGACGTCACCTCGGTTCCGAAACGGGGCGAGATGGTTTTTCTCAACAATATCGCCAATGTCAGTGCCGGGGGAGACAGCATCGCCATTTTTGACCACGTTCATGAGAGCTATCACGCACTCGCGGTGCGGGCGGTCGAGGCGTTTCCCGGTCTGGAATATGCCGGGGTCGATTTTCTGATTCAGGATTTCACCCGCCCCGCCACGGCGGATAATTATGTGATTCTGGAAATCAATGCCAATGCCGCCATGACCGGTGCCATGTTTCCGGTTTTCGGCAAGTCGGTTCCGGTGGCCACCCATTTCTTGCAGCACTATTTTCCCAAAGCCCCGGAGCCGGTCTGGCAGGAACCGGAACCCGTACCCGTCGAGGTCGAAGAGGTGATCGTCGAATCGGTCGAAGAGAGCACCGATTTCGCCCGAGAGGCCAACGCGGCCATTCTGTACGGCATCGTGGAGGCCAGCAGGAACGATTTTTCCAACTCCCGTTATCTGAGCAAGGTCAAAAGCTCCTCCAAGAGTCTGCTGGCGGCGGTGGCGACCCGTCGCGGTTATCGGGTTCAGCCTCTCAACGGCACGCTCTACAGCCTGATCGGAGAAAAGTGCTCGGAAATTTTTCTGGAAACCTCTCCGGCCTCCTCCATCGTGGGCTGGAGCATGGCGAACAAGCTTCATCTGATCAAACTGGCCTTGGCGGGCTTTGGATTGCCGGTGCCGAAAGGCGAGGTGTTCCTGAACGAAAAGAAGGCTCTCAAATACTATGTCACCTGCAAGGATGTGCAGGTGGTGCGGGCGGCGGGCGCGGATGGCCGACAGGTCACGGTCGCGCCCAACGATGCCACGGCCTTCCTCGACGGCGTGCGCAAGGTGCGTCAGCAGCGGAAGCATTTCATCGTCGAGGATCGGATCGAAGGGGATCGGGTCCGGTTTGTCCTGGTCAGCGGTCGGATCGAGTCGGCGGTCTGTTGTCTGCCGGCCTATGTGATCGGTGACGGCGTACACAGCGTCGCCGAACTGATCGCCCTCAAGAACGAAACCCGCAAGAAAAATCCCCTGATGAAAAGTTTTCCGATCCGCTCCGCCTATCTGGACCGCCTGGGCGGCGAAGGGGGAAACCTGAGCGATATCCCGGAAGTCGATCATCGCGTCACCCTGAGTTCCACCTCGACCGTGGAGGCCGGAGGCGAGATCGTCAGCGTATTGGAGTCGCTGCATCCCTCGGTGTTGCGGATGGCCGAACAGGTGGGTCAGGCGATTCCCTGGGAGCCGTTGCTGCGGGTGGATATTCTGGTCAAGAATTTCTGCATGGACGCCTTCGCCAAACAGAATGCCTGTGTGGTCGATGTGCGGGCCAATCCGTCGATTGCCACGCCCTATTTTGCCGCCTACGGACCCCCCGCCACCAATCTGCCGAACGCGATTCTCGATCTGCTGGAGTCGGGACAATACGAGACGAAACGACGCACCTGGGGCGAACCGGGCATTCTGCCGGCGGAGGTTTATACGCCGATGTGCGGCGGCAAATCCTTCGTGCGCGATGGGGGGGTGATGGATCGCACCACCATGGTGCGTCTGCTGCGACAGGCCGCTTTCGCCCGCAATCTCATGGTGCAGTCCCTCGACGACGACTGGACCATTCTTTCCGATGGCACCCGGCGCACGGGATTCAACATGGGCATGCCCAGTTGTACCCGTCTGGTGGCCCGTCGGGCCTCCAACGACAAGGAGTGGACCAAACGGCGGTTGCGTAACGGCAACATTCGGACCCCCAGAGGCATGCGTTATACCACCGATGCCAAGGAGGCTGCCTGGAGTTTCATTCGGGAGCAGCAATATGCCGTGGTGGTGAAACCGGTGGTGGGTTCCGGCGGCAAAGGGGTGACGACCAACATCACCACCCGTGAACATTTCGATGAAGCCTGGGCCATCGCCACGGCCAGCCGTTCCAAATACATTTTGGTGGAGGAGTATTTTGTCGGCAAGGAGTATCGGGTGTTCGTGATCGGCAATACCATCCGGGCCGCCACGCAACGGATCGCGGCTCATGTGGTCGGAGATGGGGAGCATACCATCGAACAACTGATCAAACTGAAAAATGAGTTCCGGCGCGCCAATCCCTACAGCGGCGTGCAGTTGATGGAAATCACCCCGAATGT
>JADGBU010000043.1:8397-11231 GCA_015231295.1 Magnetococcales bacterium
CCACAGGCGGGGCAGTATGTGTAATTGAATACCGTGGCCAACATCGAGGCGGGCGGCGAAAATCGCGATGTCACCGATCTGGTGCATCCGGGATTCGCGGAGTTGGCGGCCCGGATCCGCAAGGCGATGTTCGATCCGATGCATGTCGGTTTTGATCTGATCTGTGAAGATATCGTCAAACATCCGGACGAGCAGAACTGGTTGGTGATCGAAGTCAATACCAATCCCAACTTTCGCGGACACCATTTTCCGGGTTCCGGCACCCCTCGGGATGTGGCGGGGGCGTTGATCGAAGAGTTGTATCCGGAGCTGCGTCAGGGCGAGATTCCCCGTCAATCCGTGCGGGTGCGGGTGAATGGCAAGGTGCAGGGGATCGGCTTCCGACGTTGGGTCTGGACGCAGGCCCATCAGCATGCGCTGCGGGGATGGGTGCGCAATCTGGATGATGGACGGGTGGAAGCCCTCTTCAGTGGAACGCCGCATGCGGTGGCGGATATGCTGGCTCTCTGCCGGGTGGGCCCGCGTCGTTCCCGCGTCACCCGCATCGATACCACGGAGTATCAGGGGGAGATTCCGACCGATTTCACCATCGCGCTGGATGGGCACTGAGTGATCGGGGTCCAGGGGCCGGGGGCCCCTGGTGGGGTCCAGGGGCGAAGCCCATGGGATGTTTTGGCATGAAATCGATCCGAAATCCGATGCCGAAACGTCAAGACCCTGGGGGATGAATCCCCCAGACCCCCTCTTCTTTTTCAATGGGTTGTCTCTTTATGGGGGGCTCCATCCTTGCAAGATCCAGCCGTTGCTCGCATCATTCAGGTTTTGAGACAGATCTCCCAGGCGCAGGCGCGTCAGAACGGTCGCAAGATTCTTTTTCTGGGCCGCAACGAGCCGCCTTTGTCCCAGGCCGCCCAGGAAATTCTCTCCGGGCCGATTCTGGCCAGCGGCGTGGCCCTGGTCGCGACCCATGGCGATCCGCTCTCCCATCTGCGGGAGCGGTTGCCGGCGGAAATGCAAGGTGCGCACTTCCCGACCACACAACCCATCGAAGCGTGTGTCCGTCTGGTGCGGCGTCCGGTGGATATGGTGGCGGTGGTGGTGTCGCAGTTGCAGCCCGAAGAGCGGGGGGCGTTGCTGGCCAAGGCCGAAACCCGCAGCATCGAGGAGGTTTCCGCCAGAAATCGCCTGGACGAGTCGGCCTATATGCCAAAAGTGGTCGGCAAGAAGAGCATCCGGCCAGTCTTCTCCAGTGCCGTGAATGCCGGCATCATCACGACCATCTGCGACGCCCAGCCGAACGATTTTTCCCAGTCGCCCTATCACACCCTGCCGGGACATCAGGGCATTCAACTGTTGGCCGAGGCGGCTTCCAGGCGGGGTTATCGTCTGGAACGGGAAGATAATAAAACTTATATATTCACCAACGATTCCGGATCCTTCGTCTGTACCCAGAACACCCCCGACACCTCGATTTTCAGTCCGATGCTGACCACGGACAAGTCGATGACCAAAATTCTTCTGGCCCGGTTCGGGATTCCGGTCCCCGGCGGCAAGGTGTTCGACGAGAGCCGGGAAGCGTTGAAATATTTTCTCTCCCGCAAGGGGCCCCAGGTGGTCAAACCCCTCGATGGCATGGGTGGGTATGGGGTCACGGCAGGGATCAAGGATCGGGTGGAGTTTCTGATTGCCTGGCGCAAGGCGCGGGCCCATGGCACGCAGATCATCGTCGAGGATTATTTCGAAGGCGATGAGATTCGCATCATCGTGCTCGGCGGGCGGGTGGTGGTGGCGTTCTGTCGCGTGCCCGCCCATGTGATCGGAGACGGCGTGCGAACCATTTCCGAACTGATCGCGGTCAAGAACAAGGCCAGAGCCCGCAATCCCTTCATGAAAAAACATGAGATCAAAGAGGAAAATTGTGATCTCATGCGGGCCTATGGACGATCGTTCGAGGAGGTTCCGGCGGCGCGGGAGTTCGTGCGCCTGGGCTCGCCTTCGAATATCGGCATGGGAGGAGAGGCGGTCAGTGTGCTGGAACCGCTTCATCCCTCTTTTCACCGGTTGGCCCGGAAAGTGTGGGATGCCATTCCGGGCGCGACGATCCTGGGATTGGATGTGCTGATCAAGGATATGTCCAGGGATGCGGAATGGCCGGGCAATGCCTGTGTCATCGAGGTCAACTCCAATCCCACCATCGGCATGCCCTGTTTTGTGTCGTATGGCCCGCCGTTTCGTTCCCTGCCGGACGATATTCTGGATTTCGTCGAGGCGCGACAATACGATACCATCTCTCGCGACTGGGGCGTGCCGACGATCGCGCCCGCTGCGGCCTACCATTCCCGTTGCGGGGGAGACTCCTTTGCGCGGGACTATTCGACTCAGATGCGTCTGCTGCGACAGGCCGCCCATGCCAGAAATCTGCCGGTAGTGTTTCAGGAGGGGGTGTTTACCATCATCGGGGAGGAGACGCGCCGGGTGGGGTTTTACATGGGCATGTCCAGTTGGACCCGATGGGTGGCCAGACGCGCCTCCGATGACAAGGAGTGGACCAAGCAGTTGCTGCGCAAACACGGCATCGCCACCCCGAACGGAGCCAAATTCGCCGCCGATGCCCAGAAAAAGGCCTGGGAATATGCGCAGGCGTTGCAGTGTCCCGTGGTGGTGAAACCGATCTCGGGATCGGGCGGTCGCGGCATCTCCACCAGCATCACCAGCCGTGCCCACTTTCTCGAAGCCTGGAAATTGGCGACCGCTACCGGGGTATCCTCGATTCTGGTGGAAGAGTATGTGGCCGGAAACGATTATCGGATTCTGGTGATCGGCAATGCCATCCG
>JADGBU010000043.1:11241-15952 GCA_015231295.1 Magnetococcales bacterium
ACGCCTTCCCGCCTATGTGATCGGCGATGGCATCCATTCGATCGAACAACTGATCGCGCTGAAAAATGTTCGTCGCCAGTCCAATCCCCACGATGGCGCGAAGTTGATGAAATTCACTCCCATGATGGCGCGCAATCTGGCTTCGCTGGGTATGGATGGCCAATCGATTCCGGAGGCGGGACGCTCTGTGCAACTCCATACCGTGGCCAACATCGGCTCCGGCGGAGAGAGCCGGGATCTCTCCGAACAGATCCATCCCGGTTTCGCCGCCATCGCCGCCCGGGTCCGACAGGCGATTCACGATCCTCTGCATGTGGGATTCGATCTGATCGCCGAAGATATCGGCCTCGCTCCGGATGCGCAGAACTGGACCGTGATCGAAGTGAATACCAATCCCGATTTCGGGGTACATCATTTTCATACCCACGGCACGCCACGGGATGTGGCGGGGGCGTTGCTCGAAGTGCTGTTCCCCGATCGGAACCCCGAGGTGCCGGTGAAGACGATCGGAGTGCGAATCTCCGGCATGGTGCAAGGGGTCGGGTTTCGCAAATGGGTCTGGCAGCAGGCCCATCTGCACGCGCTGCAAGGTTGGGTGCGTAACGTGGGCGCGAATCAGGTGGAAGCCCGGTTTTCCGGAACGCCCCACGGCGTGGATCATCTGCTGGAACTGTGTCGCGTCGGACCCAAACAGGCGCGCGTGTCGGGTCTGGAACGGTTGGAGGTCAACGAAACCGGTTTCGATGGTTTTGTCATTCAGGAGTCCGTGTGATCATGAAATGGTTCTGGTTGTTGGCCGTTGGCCTGTTTTTGGGAAATCACGCCGCATTCGCCGGAGATGCCAATGCCCCCCTGGAGTGGAACGGCAAACCGAATCGCGCCACCTGCCCGGATGAGGAGAGTTATGCCTGGGTGAAACTCGACCAGGGGAAAGCCTGTATCCGCTATTTTTCCGGAGGGCCGGTCGATCAGGCTCCGGTGGCGATCGTTTTGTTTCAGGGGGATCGGAACCGGATCATGGATCGGGATCCGGAAGAGATTCGTAACAATACCCGGCGCGCCCAGGAGGGGTTCGCCAGATCCATGACCAAAAAAGCCGATATTCCCGTGATCGTGGTGGAAAGACCGGGAACCTATGGCTCTTCGGGCAATCATCGCAAGCGCAGACAGCTCCGGGAGTTCGAGATTTTGAATGCCGCCCTCGATCTGATCAAGGAGCGACATGGCATCAAGCGATTCGTGTTGTTGGGGCACAGCGGCGGGGCGACGGCGGGAGCGGCCCTGTTGACGCTGGGACGTGACGACGTGCGTTGCGCGGTGTTGACCTCCGGGGCGTTCGCGTTGCTGGAGCGGTCCGCCCGGTTGCAGAAGGCGGCGGGGAAAAAGGTGAATCCGGATGTGGATGTCACCGGATTGACCGATCCCTATGATCCCCTGGAGCATGTGGATTCCATCAAGCCGGATCCGAAGCGGATGATTTATCTGCTCGGCAATCCCCAGGACAAGGTGACGCCGTTCGATTTGCAAAGTCGGTTTGCCAAGGCGGTGGAGAAGGCGGGCCATCGGGTGGCCCTGGAAGCCCATGCCGGACAGCCGCCCCTTTATCACAATCTGCTGGATAATATCGGCATCCGGACCGCAGGACGTTGTGGCAGGGAGTGAAGAATCGGAAAACCCCATGGGCTTCGCCCCTGGACCCCACCAGGGGCCCTCGGCCCCTGGACCCCATCGACTTGATCTATCCGCTTCTTTTGGTGTGACGCTCCAGGGCGGCGAGCAGATTCCGTTTGCTGATGGGTTTGCCCAGATGCTCGTCACATCCGGCCTCCCGACACTGTTTGGCCTCTCCTTCCATGGAGTGGGCGGACAGGGCAATGATGATCAAAGGATGCGTACCGCTCTCCCGCTCCCAGTCGCGGATCACTCTGGTGGCCTGGAGGCCGTTCATGACCGGCATTTCGATATCCATCAGCAGCAGATCGAACGACTCCTGTTTGACCCGTTCCACGGCCTCGGCCCCATGAAGGGCCGTGCTCACCGAATGCCCTGAGCCTTCCAGATAGATGCTCACCAGTTCACGATTCTCCTCCACATCTTCGACCAGCAGAATTTTCAGCGGTTGAGCCGTTTGACCGGCTTCCGCCTGGTGTTTCAGGTTTTCCCGTGTCTGGAGCGGAGCGTCGGCGAGGCGCAGCGGAATCGCAAAGAAAAACTGACTCCCCTGGCCGAATTGACTCTTGACCCAAATGCGCCCTTCCATCATTTCCAGCAAGCGGCGGGTGAGGGACAAGCCCAGTCCGGTGCCGCCGTAGCGTCGCGAAATGCCCGAATCCGATTGGGTGAAGCTCTCGAAGATCCGTTCCAGATGGTCGGGACGAATGCCGATGCCGCTGTCGGCCACCACCACCATCAACTCCTGACCGTTTTCGGGATGGATGCCGATATCCACCACCACCCAGCCCCGATCGGTGAATTTCAGACCATTGCTGATCAGATTGTACAAACATTGCCGAAGCCGCATGGCGTCGGAGAGGATCCACTCCGGCAGATTCGGCGCCATGCGCAGATCCAGGGTGATCCCTTTGTTGTTGGCCAGCACCCGCAACATGTCGGTCACTTCGGTGGCGACCGCACGCAGAGAGACCGGTTCCGACAGAATCTGCAACTTGTTCGCCTCGACCTTGCTCAGATCGAGAATGTCGTTGATCAGCAGCAGCAGATTGTCTCCGGCGGTACGCAGCATCGAGAGATAGTATCGCTGTTCGCTGCTCAACGCGGTTTCCAGCAGCACCTCCCCCATGCCGATGATGATGTTCATCGGGGTGCGGATTTCATGGCTCATGGCGGCCAGAAAGTCGCTTTTGGCCTGGTTGGCCTTGTTGGCTTCGGCCTGCGCCCGACTCAAGGCCAATTCGGTCTGTTTGCGCTGCGTCACATCCCGCAAGATGGCCAGCAGCAAGGCCTGATCGGTCTGCATGAACAGTTGGAGATTGGTTTCGGTGTAGCGGGTTTTGTTTGATGCGTCGGTATATTCCCCTTCGACGCTCAATCGGCCCTGGGTGGTGCGGATTCGCTCCACCAGGGTGGGCAGATCCCGGTCCCGTCCGATGATGAGATGGCAATCTTCCAGATGAAACTCTCCGATGGCCTGTTCCCGCGTCAGGCCGAGCCGCTGGAAGGCGGTGACGTTGGCGTCGAGCAGCAGGCCGGTGTGCAGATCGAAGATCAGGATTTCGTCGCTGGATTCGTCGAGCAGATTGTGAAACAGTCGGATGGCTTGATCCTGGGCGCGGATCTGCTCCTTTTGTCGATACATCTCCAGGAACACTTTCACCTTGGCCCGCAGAAATTCCGCCGGAAACGGTTTCATCAGATAATCGACCGCGCCGAGGTCGTAGCCCACCAGGGCATGCTGATCATCCTTGAAGACCGCCGACATGAAGATGATCGGAATGGTACGGGTACGGCTCACGCCAGCCATCAATTTGATCACCTCGAAGCCATCCATGTCGGGCATGTGGGCGTCGAGCAGCACCACGGCGAAATCGTGTTTGGTCATCTGGAGCAGGGCCTCGCGGCCATTGCGGGCCAAGACCATCTCGGCCCCCAGATCCGCCAGCAGACCGGCGGTGGCGGTGAGATTGTTGTCCAGATCATCCACGATGAGAATGTGAGGTTTCATGGTCTTACCGATTCCTGTCGAGCCAGGGACGCATCATGGAGAGCAATTTCTGGGTATCCACGGGTTTGGAGAGATAATCCGAGGCACCCGCTTCCAGGCATCGTTGTCGTTCTCCCTGCATGGCCTTGGCGGTGAGAACCAGCATGGGCGTGTCGCGCCAGGAAGGATGACGGCGGATCTCTCCGAGCAGTTCATAGCCGTTCATATCCGGCATCATGATGTCCAACAAGATCATGTCCAGCAAGGGTTGTCGTTGCAACAAGTCCAGAGCGGTTTTGCCATTTTCCGCCATGATGACATGACATCCTTTCTCTTCGAGAAGACTGGTCAATGCGAACACATTGCGTATATCGTCGTCGATCAACAGGACGTATCGTCCCGACAGATCGCTCTCGGGCTGTGGGGATGGCGTCGTTGGCGCGGGAATCGCGGAGTCGGCCTCCTCGGGCGGAAGGTGGGGGACGGGCGATTGTTGCGGGTCCAGGGGGGCGTGGATGACCGCTTTCAGAAAGCGTTGACACGCTTCGCTGGTGCTCTCGATTTCCCGGATCATGGGCATGATCTGGATGCTTTTGTCGGCAAGCTCCTCTCCGGCGGGCGGAGGGGCGTTGGCGGGATGCAGATAGAGGACCGGCAGGGAATCGCGGTTGGCGGTGGTTTTCAGTCGTCGGATCAGGGGCAGGGTGGAGACGCCGGGCAGATCCCCGGCCATGATCAATCCGACCGGTTTGAGGAAATTGGCCAGGAACAGGGCGGCACTCTGATCTCCGGCGACAATCACTCCCAATCCCAGGGAGCGTGCCGTCTCCCCCAGGGCGCGGATCCGGTGATAGTCCATGCCGACCAGCAGGATGGCGCGATCGTCGGGACCAAGACGACGACGATCATCCGGAATGGCATCGATGTCGCGGTGATCCCGATCCTCGTGGGGGGCGGCTTCGCCGGAGGCGGGCAGGGAGGAGGTTTCGATCGTATCCAGAGGCAGGGTGAGGGTGAACAGACTGCCGCGTCCCACTTCGCTCACCAGTT
>JADGBU010000043.1:16003-23105 GCA_015231295.1 Magnetococcales bacterium
TCGAAATAATTCATTAAATTCATCATCGACATCTTGCACCAAATAATACAAATCTCGTGGGATGCCCACGCCGGTATCGGCCACCGAGATCGCGAGGCGATCCAGGGGGACGCCGGTGATCACCCGAAAGGTGACGGTGACGCGGCCCATGTGGGTGAACTTGATGGCGTTGGTGATCAGATTTTTGAGAATCTGCTCCACGCGCATGCGGTCGGTGCGGATGTTGATCGGCAGTGGACCTTTCAGCAGCACTTCGAATTCGAGTTTCTTTTGCTGCGCCACATGAGAGAACAGACGATCCAGACTGGTGGCCAGATCGGTCAGTTTGACCGGATCCTTGTAGAGGCGGATTCGTCCCGCCTCGATGCGGGCCAGATCGAGAATTTCGTCGATGAGGGTGAGCAGATCGGAACCGGCGGCATGGATGGTGGTGGCGTACTCCACCTGTTTGGGGGTGAGATTGCCCGGTTTGTTCTCCTGGAGCAGTTGCGCGAGAATCAGCAGACTGTTGAGCGGAGAGCGCAACTCATGGGACATGTTGGCCAGAAACCGGGATTTGAAACCGCTGGTCTGTTCGAGCAGTTGAATGGTGCCGCGCAACACCTGCTGGTTGATGGCCAGTTCCTGGCTTTTCAGCCGACTCTCTTCGAGCAGTTTTTGTCGGGCCACATTGGCACTCACGCCCGCGATGGCGCGGGCGATGGTCTCCGAGGCCCGCTCCAGAAAGCGAATATGACGCTCCTTGAAGGCGGTTCGGGAGCCCAGGGCGATCACGCCTTGCAACTGCTCGTCGTGGATCAGGGGCGTGATGATCATGTCCCGTGGCCAGAGTTCCACGACGCCCGCCTGGATGCGCAGTGGTTCGACGGGCAGATCGCCGAGACGGACGCTGCGACGGGTGATGGCGACCTGACCCAGCATGCCTTCTCCGGGATCCAGGGTTTTGGCCAGTTCCCGTTCCGCCGGGGTGCCGATTCCGGTCAGCCAGTGCAGTCGTTTGTCCTCGCCGAACAGATAGATCACCCCATTGAGGGCCTTCAGATGTTCGGTCAGAAACAGCAGGGTCAGTTCACCCAGGGCTTGCAGGGTGCCGACATCCCGCATGCTGTTGCTCAGGGCGAGATGGGTGGTGTGAATCCAATGGCGGTTGATCAACTCCCGATACAGAGGCAAATGGAAGAAAATTAAAATGATGGCCAGATTCCAGGCGGTCATGCTCGCGAAATGGGCGATGATCCCCTCGTCGGAGAGGAGGAAGCCTGGTTGTGTCCCGGTCAGCAGAACCGTGAGGCCGGTCTCTCCGAGTCCGATCAGCGTCAGACCGAGCAGAAAGCGGGTAGGGGATTGACATCCCCCGAACATACCCCGAAACAGATCCAACATGGTGGTTTCCCCCTGGGTGCAACGATCCGGCAATTTTCCAAGCTCGGCGCAACGATCGATGAGTGATCCTTCCGCTGCGGCCAAGTTTACGGTGTCATTCGCTCCTTTCATGTGTCATGCCATTGGGCGCGAAAAAGTGATAACGATTCCTGCCGAGATGCTTCGCCAGATACATCGCCTGATCGGCGTTTTGGATCAGGGTGTTCAGTTCCGTGGCGTCGGCGGGGAAAAGGGTGATGCCGATGCTGGCGGAAATGGTGACGATGATGCCATTCAGGTCGAAGGGGTGCGCCAGCGATGTCAGGATCTTGTCGGCCACGATTTCCGGATCCGGGGGCATGCAGAGATTGCCGATGATCACGGTGAACTCGTCGCCACCCAGACGGGCCAGGGTGTCGGAGTGGCGCACGCAACCGCGCAGACGGAGGCTGACCTGGCGCAACAACGCATCGCCGACGGCGTGGCCATGGGAGTCGTTGACCGCCTTGAAGCGATCCAGATCGATGAACAGCAGAGCCAAAGATTTTTGATTCCGGTCGGCCAGGGAGATGGCATGTTCCAGTCGATCCAGGAACAGGGTGCGATTGGGCAGGTCGGTGAGGCTGTCGTAGGTGGCCAGATGGCGGATGCGGGCTTCCACGGCACTGCGTTCCAGCATCACCCGGACCTTCTGACGCAGGATCGCCCAGTGGATCGGCTTGGTGATATAGTCGTCGGCTCCGGCCTCGAAGGCCAGATCCACCGAGTGGGAGTCGTGGAGGCTGGTGAGCATGATGATCGGAATGTGGGGCGTTCCCCAATTCTTGCGCAGGGCGTGACAGGTGTCGATACCATCCATGCCCGGCATGCGCACGTCCAGCAGAATGAGGTCCGGAATGGTCAAGGCACGCCAGTTCAACACTTCCTGGCCATCCGATGCCGTGACCACCTCATGGCCTTGCTGCTGAAGAAACAAGGCCATGGCTTCACGGATCAAAGGGTCATCGTCGGCAATCAGAACGAGCCATATTTTTGATTCTTTAACTTTTGTGTTCATTTCGGCCTCAGAATCCACAAAAATCGTCAAAGAGACCACAGGTATCGATTCTGGGCGATCAATCTCCTTTTTCGAAGAAGGGTCGGGGCAGAGTGGTTCCGTTACAAAAATGGTTGAGTTCGTGATTCCCCTGGACGCTGGAGGCGATCAGTTGTTCGATCAGGGGTTCGGCCTGATCGAGGCAACCGGAGGCCCCCATGGTTTCCAGTTGGGCGGCCAGTTCTCCCATGGGCATCAGTCCCACCTGACGGCAGACGCTTTTCAGGGAGTGGCTTTCCATGGCGACCCGTTCCGCATCCTGCTCCTCCAGGGCCTGACGGATGCGTTCGGGCCGATGCAGAATCCCGGCCTGATAGTGACGGAGAACGGTCGAGAAGCCGGCTTCCAGTTCTTGTTTCATTTCATTCAGCTTTTGAAGATCGGTCAACTCCCGATACTCTGGAACGGTATTCATGGTTATGATTCCCTTTCGGTTTTGGAATCTGTGGATTCAAGTGCCTTGGAAACCTTCTCCAGGACCGTGCCCGCCTGAAATGGTTTGGTGATGATATCGATGGCACCAAAGGAGCTGGCCATATCCAGGGTGAGACGGGGATTCATCGCCTTGTAGCCACCGGAGATGGCGATGACCTTGGCCCGGGGATGATGGTCTCCCAGGGCGGCCAACAGATCGATGCCATCCATTTGCGGCATGAAAATGTCGGTGATGATCAGTTCCACGGGCGCGGAGGTGAACAGGTCCAGTCCGGTCTGTCCATTGTCCGCCTCCAAGACCGTGTGACCGGCTTGTCTCAGCAGGGTCACGAGATAGATCCGGAAACTTTCGTCGTCGTCCACCACCAGGATAGTTGCCATCTTTGTTCAGCCTTTCTTTGTTATGCGTTTGACACGGTTCACGTTGGAGTCGTTTGCAAGGCGCGTTCGACCATCCGGATCACCTCACCCGGTTGAAACGGTTTGCTGATCAAGGCATCGGCTCCGAGTTTTCTGGCCACGTTGAGGGCCAGATGCGGGGTCATGCCGGTTCCACCTCCGCTCATGGCGATCACCCGGATACGCGGGTGATGCCGCAAAAGGGTGGACAACAGTTCGAATCCATCCATTTGCGGCATGAAGATGTCGGTGATCAGCAGGTCGAAGGGGGAGGGGTCGAGCGTGATTTTATCCAGCGCGTGTATGGCGCACTCGACCTCCAGGACCATATGACCTGCATTTCTCAACAGCACTCCCAGGTGGACCCGAAAAGGTTCATCGTCGTCTATGATCAAAATTCGGGCCATGGTCGTCTCCTCGTCGTGATCGAGAATCATTTTTTGGAAAAGGCACGCATGATCTTGTACCGGGAGAGTGCGTGCTTGATGGAACGCACCAGGGTTTTTTTATTCACCTGTCCCTTGACCAGATAATCTTGAGCCCCCTCCGCGACCGCCTGGATCGCCTTTTGATCATCGTCGAGTCCGGTGAAGACAATGATCGGCGTATCCTTGATTTTTTGGTTGATCCGTCCGAAGGTTTGTTCCAGGCCGTGGCTGTCGGAGAGATTGAGATCGAGCAGGATCAGGTCATAATGGTTGTGATCCAGACATTCTTCCGCTTCCTTGTAACTTTTTGCGTGGGTCAAATGCAATGGCGGAGCACGTCCCGGATCTTTTTCGCCGGAGGCGAATTCGGTTTCGAGCCAACCGTTGATGAGTGAGAAAAACTCCATTTCGTCTTCGACCACCAACAGATGGAGCCCGATGTGAATCGGCGGCAGCGGTTTGAAATCTCTGGGTGTTTCTTGATGTTGAGGGGCGTTGGCCTGTTCGTGGTCGATGTAACCCATTTTTTCCATGGCGGTGATGATGATCTCCACTGCATGGACCGGATCGATGCGATCGGAGTTGAGCACCAGATCGTAGTAGGTACGGGTGTTGGGATAGCGTTTGAACAACCCTTTGAGAAAGCGGGAGCGTTCCTTTTCGGTTTCGATGATTTTGCGTTTGGCGGCCTCCAGGGTGATCTGTTCCCGTTGGGCGACCCGGCGCACGCAGACATCCTTGGTGCCTTCGATGTGGATGCGGAAGACTCTGGGGTCATGGGCGAGGATCAGACGCGCCCCCCGTCCGACGATCACGCCGCCACCTTTGGAGATGTTCAGAATGGTCTTGATGATGTTCTTGTAATATCCTGCCACCGAGTGTTCCGGTCGGACGAGCAGTGAGTAGAGAAAACTGTCGATGGCTCGCGGAAGTTTTTCATCCATGAGCGACATGAGTTTTTTGGTGGTATGGGTTTTGTTCACCAGGTCATCGATCATCGAATGCCCGTAGCAGGTGATGCCGAGGCGTTCGGCGAGCAGTTCGGCGATTTTGCCGCCATTGGAGCCGAAGGCACGGGAAACCGTCACCACGATGGGGTGTTTTGCCGAATTTCCGGCATTGTCGTGGGTTTCGGTGAAGAGTCCGGATTTGATGACGCTGCTGATGCCGATGTTGTTTTCCATGGGAGAGTCTCCGTCAGAATTTGCGGGCAAGAGAAGAGATGTCGAGGTCCGGAATGCGTGAGCGGCAAGCCTCGTGTTCGATGGCGTGCCAGTGGGTATTGGCGACGCCGGATAAAGTATAAAGGATGAAAATCATTTTGGCATCCTTGAATCCAGTTTGTTGAACCCGGCAAATCTCGGGATCCTCCGGGTGGGGGGCGTTTCGCTTCGCACCGCCAGATTTGACTATATTATTTTCCCATTTTTCTCATATTGCAAGATTATTTGTAGTAAATTTTCTTTTTTTGCTATTTTTTCTTAAAATAGCGATATCTGGGCATTTTCTGTACATATGAACAAGTGTTTGTCATTGACCGGGCAACTTTTTCCTTGCTCGACGATCGGAACAAGAGTATGATTACCATTTAAAGAAATTAGTAGATTCTTTGCAGATTTAGCATTTTTTGCAATCTTCATACCCATCTCACCTCCAGAATTGGTTTGGAAACGCAATGCCATTGTCACGGATACCGGAAACAGCCGATCCTGTGGTCACCACCTCCAAGGCGGCCCAACTGTTGGGGGTCTCCCAGCGCACCATCCATTACTGGATGGAACGAGGCATCATCAAATCCTGGAAAACCGCAGGCGGCCATTGTCGCATCCCCATGAGTTCGATCAACCTGCTGCTGGCCAAACGACGGGAACAGCTTCAAGATCCCGATCTGCTGGAATTGACCGTGCTCCTCGTCGAAGACGATGAAAATCTGCGCGAAATCACCAAGGCCGTGGTCGCCAACTGGGGACTCCCGGTGCGCCTGGTGGTGGCGGAGGATGGCTACGATGGCTTGATTCAGGCCGGTCTGCATAAACCCGAGGTGATCATCGCCGACCTGATGATGCCGGCCATGGATGGATTCCAGATGATCCGCGCCCTCCGGGAGTCGTCGGAGCTGAATCGTACCCGGATCATCGTCGTCACCGCCATGGATGAAATCCAGATCGCAGACAAGGGCGGCGTGCCCGAAGATGTCGAGGTGTTCCAGAAACCAACCCCCTACGATCGGTTGAAAGTGGTGGTCATGGAGTCGCTCTTTACGCAACAACGCAGCCGCCGCACCGTCTTGAACCACTCTTCCTGAGTTTGTGTGACCATCCCAGGGGCCATTGGCCCCTGGATCCCGACTGTTTTTCCTCTTCCTCGCTCTCAAGAATGCGCCCGACTGGCCGGAGACAACCACCGGGACAAGGTGTCGATCAGCGCGTCCGTCCGGATCGGTTTGGCCAGAACGGCGTTGGCACCGGCTTGCAGGGCATCCGCCTCATCGACCGAGCCGGTGCTGGCGATCAGAATGATCACCGGCAGGCTCTGCCACATCTCCGTGGTGCGCAGAATCCGCAGCGTGTCGAGGGCCTCCCGGTTGGGCATGAGATCCATCAATATGACATGAACCTCCGGATCCCGTTCCAGCAGGGCCAGTGCCCGCACCCCGTCCCGGGCGGTGAGAACACGTCCCACCCGCTTTTCCAGAACGTGGCCGAACAGAAAGGCGTCGCCCTCCGTTGCGAAATCGTCGAAGGCACTCCGGCCACCCTCTACACCGACTGGACCAAAGTGGAGCAGGTGATCCGTAATTTTCTCTCGAACGCCTTCAAGTTCACGGTACAGGGACATGTGGTGGTCCGGATCGCCAGACCGCACGCCGATACGGTTTTTCTCAATCCCGGCCTCAGCCGTTCCAACTGCGTGGGCATCTCCGTCATCGACTCCGGCATCGGCATTCCGGACGACAAGCGGGAACAGATCTTCGAGGCCTTCCGACAGGTGGATGGCACCACCAGCCGCAAATATGGGGGCAGTGGTTTGGGGCTTTCCATCTCGCGCAAATTCGCCGAACTGCTCGGGGGTGAGATTCAGGTACACAGCCGGGTCGGTCACGGCTCCACCTTCACGCTGCTGCTGCCGATCCGTCAACCGGAGGATCCGGCCCATCCGCTCCAGATCGACCGCCCCGCCGCAGAGAACTCCCCCGAGACGAGCAGCTTTCAGGATACGACCCGCATCCTGCTGATCGTGGATGACGACTCCCGCAATCTGTTTGCGATGAATCAACTGCTCCAGAACCGGGTGGGGACCATCCTGACCGCGCGCAACGGGCGGGAGGCGATCGAGGTGCTGGAAATCCATCCGGAAATCGATCTGGTGCTGATGGATATCA
>JADGBU010000327.1 GCA_015231295.1 Magnetococcales bacterium
ACATCCCAGGGCTTCGCCCTGGACCCACCAGGGGCCAATGGCCCCTGGACCCCAATACCGGAGTTGCCATGAAATCCATCGCTCAACGCATCGCCGAGGAACTCTCGGTCCAGGAATCGCAAGTGATCGCCGCCGTGACCCTGCTGGATGAAGGGGCTACCGTTCCCTTTATCGCCCGCTATCGCAAAGAGGTCACCAACAACCTCACCGATACCCACCTGCGTCACATTCACGAACGCCTCGCCATCCTCCGGGAACTGGAAGAACGACGCGCCGCCATCCTGAAAAGCATCCGCGAACAGGAAAAATTGACCCCGATACTGGAACAGGCCATCCTGGAAGCCGAAACCCGTACCCGACTCGAAGATCTCTATCTGCCCTTCAAACCCAAACGCCATACCAAAGCCGCCCAGGCCATCGAGGCGGGACTGGAACCCCTGGCCGATCAACTGCTCGCAACCCCCGTGCTTACACCGGAACAGGCCGCCCTGCCCTTCGTCAATCCGGACAAAAACGTGCCCGATGCCGCCGCCGCCCTCGATGGCGCACGCGAAATTCTCATGGAACGGTTCGCCGAATCCCCGGAAGTGACCGGTCGCTTGCGGGAACTGCTCTGGGATCAGGGCATCGTGCAGTCCAAACTGGTCAAGGGACAGGAAGAAAAAGGTGCCAAATTTTCGGACTACTTCGCCGCCAGCGAACCGATCCGCAAAATTCCCCCCCATCGGGCTTTGGCCATGTTTCGCGGCAAGGAGGAAGGCGTCCTGCGTCTGAGCCTCGATCACGAAGAGGAGATCGCCTCCACCAGCGGAGAGGCAACCCTGTGTGTGGCGATCATCAGCCGTCATTTCAACCTTCAGGATCGACAACGCCCGGCGGATGGCTGGCTGCTGGATACCGCCAGACAAACCTGGCGCAAAAAATCCAAACCCCGCCTGGAAACCGATCTGATGAAACAGTTGATGGAAACCGCCCATGAAGAGGCGATCCGGGTTTTCGCCCGTAATCTGAAAGAGTTGCTGCTGGCGGCTCCGGCGGGCATGCTGCCGGTCATCGGCCTGGATCCGGGCCTGCGCACCGGCGTGAAGGTGGCCGTGGTGGATGCCACCGGCAAGGTGGTGAAAACCGATACCCTCTATCCCCATCCGCCGCGCAACCAGTGGCGGGAATCCATGGCCCGACTGGCCGAATTGGCCCGCCATCACGGTGCCCAACTGGTGAGCATCGGCAATGGCACCGCCTCGCGGGAAACCGAACGACTGGTCGCCGAACTCGCCAAAACCATGCCGGAGCTGATGTTGCGTCCGGTGGTGGTCAGCGAGGCGGGGGCATCGGTCTATTCGGCCTCGGAATACGCCTCCCAGGAACTGCCGGAGCTGGATGTCTCCCTGCGGGGAGCGGTTTCGATCGCCCGACGCCTGCAAGACCCCCTGGCCGAATTGGTGAAAACCGATCCCAAATCCATCGGAGTGGGTCAGTATCAGCACGATGTCAATCCGCGCCGCATGGCCGAAGCCCTCGACGGCGTGGTGGAAGATGCGGTCAACGCCGTGGGGGTCGATGTCAATACCGCCTCGGTGCCCCTGCTGGAACGAGTCTCCGGCTTGAATAAAACCCTCGCCAAAAACATCGTCGCCCATCGGGATCTCAAAGGCCCCTTCCCCTCCCGTCACGCGCTGTTGGCGGTGAGCCGCTTTGGTCCCAAGGCGTTCGAACAGGCCGCCGGATTTCTGCGCATCCGCAACGGAACCACCCCCCTGGATGGCTCCGCCGTCCATCCCGAATCCTATCCGGTGGTGGAACGCATCCTGAAACGGGTCGGCGTGGAGATGACCCGCTTGATCGGCAATCACACCCTGCTGAAAACCTTGAACCCCAAAGAGTTCGTCGATACCCGCTTCGGAGAACCCACGATCCGGGATATCCTGCTGGAGCTGGAAAAACCGGGTCGGGATCCCCGTCCGGAGTTCCGTACCGCCACCTTCAAGGAGGGCGTGGAAAGCCTCGATGATCTGGAACCGGGCATGATCCTCGAAGGCGCGGTGAGCAATGTCACCAATTTCGGGGCCTTCGTGGATATCGGGGTGCATCAGGATGGATTGGTCCACATTTCGGCCATGGCCCATCACTTCGTCAAGGATCCCCATGCGGTCGTCAAGGCCGGAGACATCATCAAGGTGCGGGTGCTGGAAGTGGACAAACCCCGTCGCCGGATCGCCCTCTCCATGCGCCTGGAGGATTCCCCGCCGCCCGCCGCAGCGGTGCCCGTGACCCCAACCAATCGGACCGCCACCAAACGCACCCTCCCCGCGCCTCCCGTAGACAGTGCCATGGCGGCGGCGTTCTCCAAAGCCAAACGCACCCCATAAAACTCATACCATTACGGGTCCAGGGGGATTATCCCCCTGGTGGGATCCAAGGGCGAAGCCCACACTTGTCAAAACAGCCTGATTGAGGTGCGCCCTCCCGGTGGAAATGGCAGAATGGGATTGT
>JADGBU010000044.1:0-16399 GCA_015231295.1 Magnetococcales bacterium
CCTTCGCTATAGGCGAGCGGGGCTGCGGAGGTAGAGACGCCGGGCGCATCATTGACGCCGGTGAAAAGAATATCCCGCGTGGCCGTGGTGGTGATGGCCCCCGCGCCTTCGCCGTTGGAGTTGGAATCCGTGACCGAGAAGGTGATGGTGCGCAGGGCAACGCTCGGGTTGTCGCCATTGCTGTTGCGATAGGTGATGGAGCGCAGAGCGGTTTCGTAATCGGCTTTGCTGGCCGTACCGCTCAATACCAGCGAACCCATGGCGGCATTCCAGGTGCCGGTGATGCCCGCTTGATCGACGAAGGAGAGCAGATCCTCACTGGGTAAATAATTTCCCGTGATCTGCACCATGCCACCAACAATGGTGTTGTCATCCACATCGGAGAGACTCAAGCCGGTATCCACGGCCCGAGCGGAATCTCCCTCCGTGAAGGAAAGCGGTGTCTGGGTCGTCATGTTGGGCGCATCGTTGATGGCGGTCATCACGATGTTGCGGCTGGAACTGTGTGTAAGCGCACCGACACCTTCTCCATCGGAGTTGCCGTCCGTGACCGTGAAGGTGACTCTCCTCAAGGAGATGCTCGGATTGTCATCGTTGCTGTTGTGATAGGTCACGGAGCGCAACGCGGTTTGATAATCGGCCTTGGTGGCCGTACCACTGAGCGTCAAGGTGCCGGTGGCGGCATTCCAGGAACCGGTGATACCCGCCTGATCCGTGAATGACAGAATATCCTCGCTGGCCAGATGGTTCAGGGTGATCCGAACGCTGGCACCGCTGATGAGGGCATCATCCACATCCGTCAGCACGAGAGCTGGATCCACCGGGGTGGCCACCAGACTTTCGGAATAGGCGAGAGGCGCGACGCTGTTGGTGAGGATCGGCGCATCGTTGATCGGAATCAGATTGAGATTCCGATCAACGGAGACGGTTTGCGCGCCGCTCCCCTGACCATTGGAGTTGCTGTCGGTGATCGAAAACCGAATCGTGCGTGTCCCGGAAACCGGATTGTCGGTATCGTTGTTCTGAAACGTCACGGCGCGCAACGCGGTTTGATAGTTCGCCTTGCTGGCCGTACCGCTCAGGGTCAACGTGCCGGTGGCGGCATTCCAGGAGCCGGTGATCCCGAGTTGATTGACAAAGGCCAGTTGATCCTGATCCGCTTGATGGTTGGCGATGATTTGAATCGTGGCTCCGGCAATCTGGGTATCATCCACATCGTTCAGGGAGAGGGCGGAATCCACGGCAATCGCGCCAGCACCTTCCGAAACGTTCAAGGTCGAGGCGGTGGCGGTGGCCGTGGGCGCGTCATTGATGGCGGTCAGCGTGATGCCTCGGGTGGCGGAACCGCTCAAGGGGCCTCCGGCCTCCCCGTTGGAGTTGGCATCGGTGACGGTGAAGGTCACGGTTCGGGTGGCGAGATCCGGGTTGTCGGTGTTGAGATTCTGATAGGTCACGGAGCGCAACGCAGTCTGATAGTCACTGCGACTGGCGGTCCCGGAGAGGGTCCATTTTCCCAGAACGGCATTCCAGGAGCCGGTGATCCCCGCCTGATTGGTGAAAATCAGCAGATCCTCTCCCGAACGATAGTTGGCGGTGATCTGGATCGTCGCGCCGGTGAGTTGGGTATCGTCTCCATCGGCGAGGGTCAAGGTGGGATCCACGGCGGCGGCTCCATCCCCTTCGGTGACGCTCAGGGTGGTGCCGGAGGGGGTGACGATCGGGGCGTCGTTGACCGCGCCGATGGCCACCGGACGTGCGCCACTGGCGGTCAGGGCACCGAATCCGCTGCCGTCGGAGTTGCCATCCGTGATGGAAAAGGTGACGGTCCGGGTCGCGATGTCGGGATGGGCGGTATTGGTGTTCTGATAGGTGATGGAGCGCAGCGCGGTTTGATATTGGGCTTTGGTGGCGGTTCCGCTCAGGGTCATCGTGCCGGATGCCGCATCCCAGGAGCCGGTGATGCCCGATTGATTCACGAAGGAAAGCAGATCCTCACCGGCTTGATGATTGCCGGTGATGCGCACGATGGCTCCTGCCAGATTCAGATCGTCGATATCGGCGAGGGTGAGGGTGTTGTTGACCGCGACCGGGGCGGATCCTTCGGTGAAGTTCAACGTGGTGGCCGAAACCGACAGGGTTGGGGTGTCGTTGATCTCGGTGATCTGAATGGAGGCGGTATCACCATCGGTGCTGAAGGCGGTGGTGCCGCCTCGGGTCGAGACATCGACCTTGGTGCCGACGCTGCCGCTGGTCCGGTCCCAGGCGTAGAACGAAAGCGAGGCGGTGGTGCCCTTGATGGCATTGGGCACAAAGCGGATCTGATCGCTCTCCCGCAGCAGCAGCGCGGCATTCTGATTGACGGTGCCGACATTGTTCCAGCCGCTGCCGGTATTGTATTGCCAAGTGCCATTGCTGCTGTTCAGGCCGTAGACGGCGACCCCTCGCATCGCCCCCACATCGATATCGTTGGCTGTGCCCAACAAGGTCGCGACGGTGGTTCCGGCGTTGGTGACTTCATCTTCGGTGATGGTGGGCAGGGTGGGCGTGGCGGATGGATCCAGGGAGGGAGCCACGTTGATATGAATCGTCGCGGTATCGCCGGTGGTGCTGAAGGCGGTGGTGCCTCCTCGGGTGGTGGTGTTGGTTTTGGTGCCCTGTTGCCCCGGATTCTGGGTCTGGTCCCAGGCGTAAAAACCGAAACTGGCATCGTTGTTGGTATCGAGGGTGCCGGGCTGAAAGCGGATCTTGTCCTGTGGCCGGAGCAGCAGAGCTTGCAGGGTGCTGACCGCTCCGGTCGGGCTCCAGTTGGTGCCGTTGTCGGTGGAAAACTCCCAATAGCCGCCACCGACACCGGTGTTGACCGTATGGATCGCGATTCCTTCCAGAGGTGTGGTCACGGCATCCACATCGGTGATGCTGGAACCCACCAGCGTGGATACCAGCACGCCCGAGTTGGTGGTCTCGGTGTACATGATGGCGGGCAGGACCGGATTGGCGGCTGTCAGCACCGGGGCATCGTTGAGGTCGGTGACGGTGATGCCGACGGTTTCGATATTGGCGGAAAAAGGCGTCGATGCCCCTCGGGAGATGGTGGAAACTTTGCCACCTGCGGCCCAGAGGGAGGAGCGTCCGGTGCGATCCCAGGCCACGAAGGTGAAATTGAGCGTGCCGGGAGCCAGATCATTGGGAGGATTCGCGCCATCCGGGACAAAACGGACCATATCGGTGGGACGGAGCAGCAGGGATTGGGTGCTGGAAATGGTGCCGAAATTGGACCAACTTCCGCCGCCGTTGAGCGAGTATTGCCAAGTGCCGTTATCGGTGGTGACGCTGCGGATGGCGATCCCTTCGAGGGCTCCGGTATCGATATCCGACACCGAAGCGCCCAACAGGGTGCTGACCGTCTGTCCGGTATTGGTCAGTTGATCCTCGGTGAGGGTGGGCATGATCGGCGTACCGGAGATGTCCAGCACCGGAGACGAGTTGACGGTTCCATTGATGGTGCCGCTGGCATTGCTGAAAGCGGTCGTGGTGCCACGGGTGGAGGCGTTGACCTGGGTGCCCGCAACGCCCGACGTGCGATCCCAGGCGTAGAAAGAAAGGGTGGGCTGTCCGCCATTGCTGTTGTTGGGCACAAAGCGGATTTCATCGGTGGATTTCAGCAGCAGGGCGTTGTTGGTATTGAGGCCGCCGGGCAGATTGTTCCAGGCTCCGCCATCGATCCGGTATTGCCAGGTGCCGAGTCCATTGGTGTTGCGGGCGTAGATGGCGATCCCTTCCAGCGGGGTCGGGTCGGCATCGGTGATGTCGCTGGCCGCGAACAGACTGCCGACCGTGGCTCCGACGTTGGTGAATTCGGTGCGCAGAATCGACGGCGCGAACCACTGCGTGCCGACCAGCACCGGGGCATCGTTGATCGCGCTGACGTTGACGAAGGAGGTCGAGGTGGAACTGTTGGCGGTGCCGTCGTTGACATGAAAGGTGATGGAACGGGTCGTGGTGGTCGGGGCATCGCTGAGGTTGCGATATTTCACCGTCCGGAGTGCGGCCTGATAATTGGCCACGCTATCGGTTCCGCTGAGGGTGAGGGTGCCGGTGGCGGCGTTCCAGGAGCCGGTGATGTTGGCGGTATTGGTGAAGACCAGTGCATCGGCTCCGCTCTGGAAATTGGCACTGATGGCGATCGTCGCCCCTTCCAGTTGGGTATCGTCCACGTCGGCCAGGGTGATGGTGGTATCGATGGCGGTGGCGGCATCGTTTTCGGTATAGTCCAGGGTGGCCCCGCCGGAGAGGGTCGGGGCATCGTTGACCCCGGAAACCGTGGTGCTGGTCGTGACCGCCGTCGAACCGCCGTCGCCATCCGTGAGCGTGAAGGCGATGCTGCGGGGGGCGGTCGATGGATTGGTGAGATCGCTGTTGGCGTAGGTGATGTTCTTCAACAGCGCGGAAAGCGCGGCGGGATCGGCGTTGGCATTCAACGAGACGGTCAGATTGTTGGTGCCGCTGCCGCCGGCGAAGGTGCCGATGATCGTGCCGCCATAGGTCACATTGGCTCCGGCAACGCCGATCTGTCCGGCTCCGGTTCCCTGATTGCGGATCGACAGCAGATCTTCGCTGGCATCCCGATTGGCGGTGATGGCCACGGTGAGGGTGCCGCCGTTGAAATCGGTGGAGTCCGCATCGGTGACGGTGACGTTGCCACCCTGATCGATCACCACCGCGCCGCTGCCCTCGCTGTAGGAGAGGGCATCTCCGGAGAGGTTGGCGATGACCGGATTGGACGAGGGCAGAATGCCGTGGAACTCCAGACGTGCGGTTTCCGAGGGAAAGATCGGGGTGTCGATAGCCCCTTGTTCCACTTCCAGGTTCCAGTCTCCGCCCCGGTCGGCGGCGCCGGTGAGATCGCTGGAGGCCGCCACATCGGCCCCGGTCAATTCGGCCAGACGGGAGACGAACGCGCCACCAGTCATGCCCGCGCCGACATCGCAGCCATAGATGAGGATATCCGCTTTTTCCGACAGGGCGTTTCCCCACTCCTGGAGGTCGTGGGTATGGTCTTCCAGATTGACGACATCGAGTTGGGTGTTTCCCAACGCCAGCGTGCCGGAGCCTCCATGAGAGACGATATGAACCGCCTCGATGCCCGAATGGCCTGCCAGCGCGTCACTGATCTGCGCCACGCCGTCGCGGGTCGGGTCGAGCAGCACCACCCGGGTATCGTCCGGGAGATCCTGCAACAGGCTTTGACGATCCTCCACCGAGGCGTCGATGAAGATCATGGCGCGGGGGGAGGGGCTCGAAAATTCGCCTCTCGCGTTGGCGAAGGCCGTATGATCCGCCTCCGGATCCGAATCGGGATTGCCGTGCGCCTCCTGGGGATCGTGATGCAGGGCCGCCAGCGCGGTCAGCACCCCGGCGGCATCGAACATGAGGCGTCGTTCCAGTCGCAGGGCCAGACGGGTTTTCCAGGGACGTCCCCTGGGAGGGGGCGTCGGTTGCGGAGATCTCCCGGCGGCTGTGGAAGGAGTGCGAGTCAGACGATCACGGATCCACGACCAGAATTTCATGATGCTCTCCCTTGGAGGGAAGGGTAACTTAATTGATTTTTCTTGATAATTTAGCAATCCTTGCGCCAATAGGCCAGCATAAAATTATGTGATTGTTTTCAATGGGGTGCGGTTGCATCGAATTAAGAAAAGTCAGTTATTTTTACACTGTCGCGCTGCAATTTTAGCTAATCAATTGATCTGGAATCAATTCGCGTGAGTGTAAAAAATAATGACAGGTTACTCTTTTTGTGGATTCATTCCGGGTGATTATATTCATGTTCGGCATGGAAAATGCTAATGACTCCGCATGGAGCCCTCTTGAACCGGAATCCGGGGACGATAACCTTGAAAGTTTCTTCATGTCGCTCGTCATGTCGGCTTGTGATGCCCGCGCGGGGAGTGGTGACGGGTGTGTTGACCGCGATCACGCTGGCGGGCTGTTCGGTGATGACTTCGGCCATCACGCCCGCCGAGCAGGAAAAATTGGCGCAAAGCGATCAGGAGCTTTTGTTCAAGCATCCGCCGGGCCTGACCGGTCCTTTGACCTTGCACGAGGCCATGGCGCGGGCACTCAAGTTCAATCTGGATTTACGTCTCAAGCGGTTGGAAGAGGTGCTGGCCTGGAATCAGGAAGAGGTGACGCGCCTGGACATGCTGCCCAGATTGACGGCGGCTGCCGGTTATTCCACCCGTTCGCCGGACAACGCTTCGGTCAGTCAATCTCTGGTCACGGGGATGGTTTCGACCGAGCCGACCTTTTCCCGCGAGGCGGCCACGGGAACGGCGGATTTCACCATGAGCTGGAATCTGCTCGATTTCGGCGTGAGCTATTTCCAGACCCGTCAAGAGGGCAACCGTCGGCTGATTCAGACCGAACAGCGTCGCAAGACGGCGCACAATCTGATCAAGGATGTCCGATTCGCCTTCTGGAAGGCCGCCGCCGCCCAATGGCTGGAACAGGAGATCGGCGCGATTCAAAAGGCGGCGGATCAGGCCATCGAGATGGCGCGCCGGGTGGAAAACGAAAAGTTGCGCTCTCCGGTGCAGGCGTTGCAGTTTCAGCTCGGATTGCTGGAGATCACCCGTCAGTTGGAAAAATCCCGCGCCGAGTTGGCCTTGGCCAAAGAGGAGCTGGCCACGCTGATCCATCTGGAGCCCGGCACGCCGTTTCAGCTCGTGGACGACAGCGGCACCCGTTTCGACCCCCTGGAACTGGCCGCCCCGGTGGAGGAGTTGGAACGATGGGCCCTGATTTCCCGACCCGAATTGCGCATCGAACAGTATCAGGCCCGCATCGAGGCGGATGAAACCCGCAAGGCTCTGGCCCGTCTCTTTCCGGGTCTGGAGTTCGATGTCGCCAAGAGTTACGACTCCAGCGCGTTGCTGGTCTATCAGCATTGGGCCCAGGCCGGAGCCCGCCTGAGTTGGAATCTGTTGCGCACCCTGACCGGATCCCGACAGAAAGATCTCTCCGAAGGTCGGGAGAAGGTCATTCAGATGCGGCGTTTGGTGATGCATATGGCGATCCTGGGTCAGACCCGCATCGCCTATCACGAATATCGGGCCGCCAGCGACAGCCTGCACCGGTTGACGGAGGAGAACGATACCCGTAAACGGTTGCAGGGTCACGCCGCCAACCGGGGTGCTCTGGGGCTGGACAGTCAGTTGAGCTATGTGCAAACCGTGGCCTCCGGCGCGTTGGCCCGCGTGCAGCAGTACGAAGCCTTTGCGCGTTATCAGAGTGCCTTGGGACGCCTCTATGCCACCTTGGGTTGGGATCCGTTGAGCGAAGAGGGGATCGAGAAGGAGATTCCTCAATTGACCCGCGCCTTGCGGGCCAACGACGGTCAATGGCAGCAGCGGGTGTTTGCCAGCCGCAATCCTCTGCCGTTCATCGATGCCAACGCCCAGACCCCCTTGCCCCTGGAAAGCCTGATCGAAAGCAACGCCCTGAGCCTGGAGAAAAAGAGACCGGGCGCGGTGAAATCGTTCAAAACGCAGGCGACCCCGACATCGAACGACGGGCCGCAGATCAAAACGCCCGCAGGGGAGAGTGCCTCCGGCGTCGCGGCCACGCCCGAGGGGAAAATGTCGGAGGGGAGCGGGATTCCCACGGGACAACCGGCCAATCGATTGCGTTATGCGGTCCAGGTGGTTTCGACCATGGATCAGGCGGGCGCGGATCAGTTGATGAACCGATTGCGTGCCAAGGGATATCCGACCCGGCTGCACGAAGAGTGGAACGCGGAGGGACGGAAGATCAATCAGGTCTGGCTTGGTCCGTATGAGCGCAACGAGGATGCCCTGACGGCGAAACGTCGCTATCAGGACAGCGAAAATCAACCGGTTTTCATCAAGGTGATCGGCAACTGATTCTTGTCGGAGGCCGATGCGTCGTTTGAGCAACGGAGTCCACGGGTGAAGCCCGTGAGAGGTGAGGCCTTGGGCGCGTCAACCCATCAATTCGGCCAACGCTTCATTCATCTTTTCCAACCGTTCCACGATGATCACCACCAACTGCTGCGTCAGCTTGAGCTGAAACGGACAATCGAACTCTGCCAGGGCCTCCCGGTCGAGCTTGAAGACATTCACCAGGCCATCGGCCACCACGCTGGCCATGCGTCGGCGTCCTCCGACCAGAAACGCCGCCTCTCCGATGATCGATCCGGTTTCCAGATACGCGATGATATGCTCGGGGTGATCATCCTTGCGAACAAAAGCCGAACCGCTCAACAAGATGAACAGCGCGGAATCCCGCGTGTCCCCTTCCTGAATGATCACCTCGCCATCCTTGAACAGCTCGAAACAGTGCCCCCGTTCGGCCATCAACCGTTTTTCCTGACCGCTGAAGGGCTCGAAAAAAGGGATGGCCTCCATCATGTCGAGAATCGTGCTCATTTCGTTTCCCCCTCCGGAACGCTTCGAGTCACGTCAGAACGGCATATGCTTGAGATCGGTCTGCCGGGCTTTGGTCTTTTTCTCTTTGGTCTTCGGAGAGGCGGCCAAGCGGAGTCCCAAATCGGAACGGCGTGAAGAGAGCGACTGAAAGCCTCGATTCGCGCACCGCAATGCCGAGGGATCATCCTGCCAGCCCCCGCCGCGAATGGTATAAAAAGCCTCGTGTCCGGGCGTGCTCCGGGAGGCGGATTGATCATAACCGGGTTGATATCGCTCCTGCACCCACTCCCAGACATTGCCGCTCATATCCTTGAGGCCCAGACGATTGGGCGTGCGGAGTCCCACGGGTTGCGAGCCGCCATTGCTGTTGCCGGCATGCCAGGCCAGGCGTGCCGGATCGCTTCCGCCGGGATAGACGATCCGCTGTCCGCCCTCGCGACAGGCGAACTCCCATTCGGCCTCGGTGGGGAGACGGAATTGCACATTCAAGCGGGCCTGGGCGTTGAGCGTGGCGATGAAATCGTTGACCTCCTCCCGGGAGACATTTTCCACGGGGTAGGCATCCCCCTTGCGGAAGCGGGCAGGATTGTTGTGCATGATGCGTCGCCACTGTCCCTGGGTGACTTCCATCTCCCCGAGCCAGAATCCGGTGACGCAGACCTCGTGAACCGGTCCCTCATCGGTTTCGCGGCCATCGGCCCTGGGGGGGGATCCCATGGGAAAACAACCGCCGTTGATCCAGACCATCCCGGCATCGCTGGTGGGGTCGCGCCAGGATTCGCCCTGCTTGACGGTCAGCGTGGCCTTGGGGGCGGCCCCTTCCAGATCGAGGGGTTCCCATTCGTTGATCAGCGCGGCGGAGGCCGGCGCGGCGAGGGTTGCCAGAGCGAGCGTCACGGTTGCGGCGGTCGTCCAGACGCGGAGGAGATGCCAAGCGGGTTTGAGATTCACTGTTCGCCTCCGGTGCGGGTCAGGCGCATCTGGGTTGGGACCGAGAGAATCGGATCGGCAGGCGGGGTGTTCTGACTCAGACCGACTTTGAGTTGAGCGAAAATTTCCGCCAGATCGACCCAGCCATCTTTTTTTCCGACCGGAAAGCCATCCGCCTCACCCAGCATGGCCTTGAGCAGATGCCAGGTGAACGCCCCCTGTTGCGCCGGACCATGGAGGGCGGCCCCCAGACGATCGGCGGCCACGGCCACCGGTTTGCCGCCTTGCAGCAGGGCCCCACGGGGAGAGGAGGCGGCCTGTTGTCCGATCTGCACCGCGCATTCCGGGGTGTTGTTGAAACAGACATCCAGCAAGACGACGACATCCTTGTTGGGCAGGCGTCCGAGAGCCCCTTGCAGCCAGGAGAGGGAGATGGCGTGATCGGAATTCAGGGTGTCGAGACGGGCGTTGGCGGGCAACAGCAGGGCATCGGCTCCGCTGGGCAGACCGAGGCCGGAGAAATAGAACAACAAGGCGGCATTGGGATTGTTCTGTCCCTGTTTGATCAACCATTCCAGATCCTGACGCAGGGTCTGATGATCGGCGGCGTTATTGATGCGCAACCGGACGTGATCGGCGTCTTCCTGGAAGATGCCGCGTTTGGTCAGCAACCGGTGGACATTGGTGGCATCCCGATCGGCGAAGTGACGCGCCCGGATCCGTTTGTAATGGTTGACGCCCGCCACCACGGCATAGGCATCGGAACGTTTCTGCCAGGCGGCCAAGGGGGGTTGGGTGTCGATGCGCGAATCGAGCATGGCGCTCTGATCATCGACATCGCCCGATTTGGCCCAGGTTTCGTGGGGCAGAGGGCGTGGAAAGGGAATTTCGGCTTCCGGATCGGTATAGGCCAGCAGCAGTTGATCCTTGGTGCGCACAAACGACGCCTCTCCCGGATACTCCTTGACCAGCAGATTGATCGACTGACGCAACGCTTCCATCCGTTCGCCCTGGCGGAACTGTCGCCAGAGGGTTTCGGAGACGAATCCGGCGGCCATCTCCCGCCACAGCTCCACCCGGTCTCCCTTGAGGCCGGTGCCGGGTTCCTGACGCTCCCGGGCGAGCATGCGCATGATCCAGTCGTAGGCTTCCAGATAGTTGCCCCGTCTGAAGAGCGCGAACAGTTTGGTATGGGCCAGCGACAGATTGCCCGGCTGTTTGGCGAAGCCCTCGGAGGCCAGCACATGGGCTTTGCGGTCGTCGCCGAACTCGAACTTGACCCAGGCCAGATTGGCCATGGTCTTGACGTGATTCGGGAAGGCCTCATGCCATTTTTCCCAGGTTTCCATGGCCTGTTTCTTTTTGCCCGCCTGGTGATACGCCAGCCCCAGATTGAAGCCGATCGCCACATCGGTCGGACAGGTGGCGAGGGCGTTTTCGAAGGCTTTCAGGGCGTCGTCCGGTTTGGAGTCGAGCAGGGCGATGGCCTTGGTCTCGATCTCCCGCGCCACGGCGCAGGGATTGGACTGGACGGCCTCGGCGGTGCCGCCGATCAGCAGCGAGAACAGGAACAGAATTGGGATGAGTGAAAACAAGGCTTAATCCTCGATACGGGGGTCCAGGCGACCGGCCACATATTCCGCAGCCATTTTGTCCAGATCGATGACGCGGATTTTCGAAGCGTTGCCAGCGGTTTCGAACTGCTCGAACCGCTCCTTGCAGATGCGGTAGGCGGCATCTTCGGCGGGGCGGAGATATTTGCGCGGATCGAATTCGTTGGGCTTTTCGGCGAACACCTTGCGGATGGCTCCGGTCATGGCCAGGCGCAGATCGGTATCGATGTTGATCTTGCGCACACCGTGTTTGATGCCGACCTGAATCTCTTCCACGGGCACGCCGTAGGTTTCGGGGATGGCACCGCCATGGGCGTTGATGATGGCCAGCAGCTCTTGAGGCACCGAGGAAGAGCCGTGCATCACCAGATGGGTATCGGGAAGACGGGCATGGATCTGTTTGATCCGGTCGATGGCGAGAATTTCGCCGGTGGGTTTGCGGCTGAACTTGTAGGCTCCGTGAGAGGTGCCGATGGCGATCGCCAGGGCATCGACGCGGGTGGCGGCGACGAAACGGGCGGCCTCTTCGGGATCGGTGAGGAGCCGTTCCTTCTCCAGGGAGCCTTCCGCGCCGTGGCCGTCCTCTTCTCCGGCCAGGCCGGTTTCCAGGGAGCCGAGCACCCCGAGTTCCCCTTCGACCGAAACGCCGATGGCGTGGGCGGTTTCGACCACCTTGGCGGTGGTGGCGACGTTGTATTCGTAAGAGGCGGGGGTTTTGCCATCCTCTCGCAGAGAGCCATCCATCATCACGCTGGTGAAGCCGCTGCGAATGGCCGCGTAACAGACCGCCGGAGATTGACCGTGATCTTGATGCATCACCACCGGCAGATGGGGATAGGCCTCCAGAGCCGCCAGAATCTGATGCCGCAAGAAGGCTTCTCCGGCATATTTCCGTGCGCCGGCGGAGGCTTGCAGAATCACCGGGCTGTCGGTATCGTCGGCGGCCCGCAGAATGGCGCGAACCTGTTCCATGTTGTTGACGTTGAACGCCGGAATTCCGTAGTTGAACTGGGCGGCATGATCCAGGAGCTGCCGCATGGAAGCCAAAGGCATGAACGATTCTCCCGTAGAGTTGACGGCACGCCATCCGACCCGTTACCCTTGTGTTCTGTACGGAGGTCGGATCGCGAAAATGAAAAGCCAATCGGATGAAAAGTCCATCATAGCGCAAGCGAATAATGAAATGAATAAAAAAAATTCAGGTTCGTGTTCTCTCTTCATCCGTGCGACATCATGACGGATTCCTCGGGGATCGGGTCGGGATCGAACGCGGAAATTCTGCTGGAAGCCCGTGGCCTCTCCGTGGACCGAAGCGGGGAATCCCTGCTGCGGGAGGTGGATTTGACCCTGCGGAGCCGTGAAATCGTGACCATCATCGGTCCCAACGGGGCGGGGAAGTCCACGCTGCTGTCGGCCCTGATGGGTCTGATTCCCCTTTCCGCAGGATGGGTGAAGCGTCGGAAAGGATTGGTGGTGGGGTATGTGCCCCAACGGTTGCGGGTGGATCCGGTGCTGCCGATGACCGTGGCCCGTTTTCTCTCCCTTTCGACCCCGAAGGCCGCGCTACCCATGCCGCTGATGCAGCGATTGGGATGCGATCGCCTGCTCGACCGTCCCATGCATGGGCTCTCGGGCGGAGAGACCCAAAGGGTGCTGCTGGTGCGCGCCTTGAGCCGCGATCCCGACCTGCTGGTGCTCGACGAACCGGCCCAGGGACTGGATCTGGTGGGAGAAGATCAACTGCATCGTTTCATCGAGGAGTTGCGGCGGGAACGGGGCGTCGCCGCCTTGCTGGTTTCCCACGATCTGCACTTCGTCATGGCCGGAGCCGACCGGGTGATCTGTCTCAATCGCCATGTCTGCTGTTCGGGCTCCCCGATGACCGTGCGCAATACGCTGGAATTCCAACGGCTCTTCGGAGACAAAATCCCGGATGTGGGTCTCTATCAACACCATCACGATCACTGTCACACGCCGCAGGGCGTGATCCGGGAGGGGGAATCGTGATGGATGAATTCATGGTGCGCGCGCTGCTGTCCGGCATTGGCATCGCTTTGGCCGCCGGTCCGCTGGGGGTGTTCGTGGTGTGGCGGCGCATGGCCTATTTCGGCGATGCCCTCTCCCATGCTTCGCTGCTCGGCGTGGCCGTGGGACTGATCTCCGGTTGGAGCATGAATCTGGCCATCGCCGGAGTCTGCATCACGGTAGCTCTGCTGGTGACATGGCTGCATGCCCGCTCCGACGTACCCCCGGACGCGGCCTTGGGCATTTTCTCCCAGGGGGCCTTGGCTCTCGGTCTGATCGCCGCCGCGCTGGCCGATGGCGTGCGGGTGGATCTGATGGCCTATCTGTTTGGCGACGTGCTCGCCGCCGGATGGGAGGATGTGGCCTGGATCTGGTCCGGCGTGGTGGTGGTGGGGGTCGTGATGCGTCGCTACTGGAATGACTGGATCAATGCCACGGTCCACGAAGGATTGGCCAGCCTGGATGGCGTGCCGGTGGCTAAAATGCGTCTGCTGTTCATGCTCCTGACCGCGCTGGTGACTGCCGCCGCCATCAAGGTGGTGGGGGCGTTGCTGATCACCGCACTGCTGGTGATTCCACCCGCCGCCGCCCGACCCTTCTCCTCCACCCCGGAAGGGATGGCCGTAGGGGCGGTGCTCATCGGCACGATCAGCGCGCCTCTCGGTCTGCTCGCCAGCTATCATTGGGATCTGCCGAGCGGTCCGGCCATCGTGCTGGTGGCCTGCCTCTTTTTCGGCGTGTCGGTGGTGGCGGGTCAGGCGACCGGAGAGAAGTTCCGTTCGGTCTGGGGCGACCGCTCCTGATGGACGCTCACCCGCCCAGTCCGGACATGTTCCAGTGGGATGCCCCCTCCGCGCCCAATTCGAAATGATGACGTTCGGGTTTTCGGGCCACGCCGTTCCGGATCGCATCCATCAACAAGGCATCCGAGGCACCCTGGCGCAGGAGGGTTTTCAGATCCACCCGATCCTCGCCCCCCAGACACAGTACCAGCTCTCCCCGGGAGGTGAGACGCATCCGGTTGCAGGTATCGCAGAAGTGACGTGACCGGGCGGAAATGATTCCCACCTCCGCGTCGCCTCCGGCCAGACGAAAATAACGCGCCGGACCGGCTCCTCCCTCTTTGGGAGCGTCCACGGGGATCCACTCCTGTCCATCCCCGAGTCGGGCTCGCCGGACGATTTCATCTGCCGGAATATACCGTTCCGCCCCGCCCAATCCCGCCCGCCCCACCGGCATGGTTTCGATAAATCGCAACGCCAGAGCGTGACGCACCGCAAAAGCGATCATTTCCGGAATTTCGTGGTCGTTGATATCGCGCATCACCACCATATTGATCTTGACCGGTTTCAAACCGGCTCGCACGGCGGCCTCGATTCCGGCAAGCACCCGGTTCAGATCGCCGCCACGGGTAATGCGGTGAAAGGTTTCCGGATTCAGGGTATCCAGAGAGATGTTGACCCGATGCAATCCGGCTTGACGCAGTTCATCGGCATGACGATCCAACAGCAGGGCGTTGGTGGTCAGGGAGAGCTCCTGAAGTCCCGGCAGGGCCGACATCTCCCGGACCAGCATCACCATGTTGCGGCGCAGCAGCGGTTCCCCGCCGGTCAATCGGATGCGATCGATGCCCAGCGTCACGAACAGACGGCTCAGGCGTACCATCTCTTCCATGGTCAGCAACTGCTGATGATTCGGCAGCAGGGGTTCCCCCGCCGGACGGCAATAATCACACTGCAGATTGCACCGGTCCGTCACCGACACCCGAAGATAGCGTATGCGACGGCCAAAGGGATCGATCAGCGACATGGGGTTCAGGCCGTCTCCCGGTCCGGTGGCTTTTCCGGCCTCACGACGTGTCCACTTTTGCCCCCGCGTTTTTCCAGCAGGCGGATGCCGCCGATCACCATCCAGCGATCCACGGCCTTGCACATGTCGTAGATGGTCAACCCGGCCACGGAGACTGCGGTCATGGCCTCCATCTCGACACCGGTCCGACCGAGCGATTTGACCTCCGCCCGAATCCGGATCCGACTGCCCACCGGATCCGGTTCGAACGCCACGGCCACGGAGGTCAGATCCAGCGTGTGACACAGCGGAATCAGCAGATCGACCCGTTTGGCGGCCATGATTCCGGCCAATCGGGCCGTCTCCAGCACATCCCCCTTCGACATCCCCCGATCCAGAATCAGGCGCAAGGTTTCCGGCAGCATGCTCACCTCGCCGGCGGCCACGGCCACCCGTTCCGTGATCCCCTTGCCCGAGACATCCACCATGCGGGCCGCGCCTTGCGCGTCGAAGTGGGTCAACTCCAGAGATTCACGCATATTCGATCCATTGAATGGTCACGTCATCGCCATCCGCCAGTTTGACCGGGGGTTCAGGCAGGATGATCAACACGTTGGCCTTGGCCAGACTGCTCAGGATTCCCGATCCCTGATGTCCCGTCGTCTCCACCCAGACCCCCTCGGCGTCGAAGTGGGCCACGCCTCGGATGAAATCTCTCCGGGAATGTTTTTTGTTCAGGGAGCCGCGAAACGTGGCGCGCATTCTTTTGGGGGGCTCTTCCACTCTTCCCATCAGGCGCAGCAGTGCGGGTCGGACCATCACCAGAAAAACCGTCAGACAGGAGACCGGATTGCCCGGCAGACCAAAAAATCGGGCACGGCCCAGTTGTCCATAGGCCTGGGGTTTGCCGGGCTTCATGGCGACCTGCCAGAAATCGATCGCGCCTTGTCCCTGCAACACCTCCTTGACCAGATCGTGATCGCCCACCGATACGCCGCCGGTCGTGATGATCGCATCGGCCTCGGCCCCTCCCCGGGCCAGGGCAGCCGCAATCGCCTCACGATGGTCACGCACCACGCCCAGATCCAGCAACTCCACGCCCAGAGCCATCAGGGCGGCGCGCAATGCGCTCCGATTGCTGTCATAGACCTGTCCGGGTTCCAGCGGCATGCCCGCCGGGATCACTTCGTTGCCCGTGGAGAGCAACGCCACCACGGGCCGTCGGAACACCTCCACCCGTTCCAAGCCCAACGCGGTCAGCAATCCCAACTGGGCCGGTTTCAGACCATTTCCCTTGGGCAGAACCATGCTCCCGGCCCGTATATCCTCTCCTGCCGGACGAATGTTTTCGTTCACGCTTCGACCTGCCGGAATCGTCACCCGATCGCCGTCGCGTTGCACCAGCTCTTGCATCACCACGCAATCGCAACCCGGCGGAATGGGGGCTCCGGTCATGATGCGTACCGCCTCGCCCGGTTGCATGGTGCGCTCCAGGCGGCTTCCGGCGGGCAGATCCGCCACCACGGTGAGGGTGGTCATCCCTTCGGCGGCGAGATCTTCCCAGCGCAGCGCATATCCATCCATGGCCGAATTGTC
>JADGBU010000044.1:16409-22814 GCA_015231295.1 Magnetococcales bacterium
CATGATTGGGCACATGGCTCCGGGCCTCGATGGGCGAGGACAACACCCGCCCCAGTGCCTCTTCCACCGGAATCGATTCCACCTCCGCGACCGGTTTGATTCCGGCCAGGATACGGGCATAGGCTTCGTCAAAAGAGATCATGTCATGCATGTCCTTTTCCATGCGCCATGCGCACCACATGTGGCACCAGATCTGCCACCGCCGACAGGCTGTGGGTCGCTCCCCGGGTGGAACCGGGCAGATTGATCACCATCGTCTTGCCGCGCAGCGCGCTCACGCCACGGGTCAGAATCGCCGAACGGAGCTGTTCCATGCCTGCCGCGCGGATTCGTTCGGCCAGACCGGGCATCTCCCGCGTACAGACGGCGCGGGTCGCCTCCGGAGTGACATCCCGTGGACCGGGGCCCGTACCGCCCGTGGTCAGGATCACGTCCAGAGTCTCCCGATCCGACCAGTCGATCAACAACGCCTCGATCCGGGCCTGATCATCCGTCAGGAGCGATCTGGCCACCACGTCGGCTTCATATTCCAGCACCATTTTTTCCAGGGCGTCGCCGCTTTGATCCGTGCTCCGATCCCGGCTGTCGGAGAGGGTCAGAATCCCGACCCGCAATCCGCGCCAGGAGGGGCTCTCCTCGTGTTGGCGTTCACCGGCATGCGTATGGCGGCAGTCGTGACGATGGGTGTCGGTTGGCTTGGCGGGCATCGATTTTCCCCAGTCTCCGGCGGCGGCCTCGCAGCCGGGACAAAGATCCACCCAGCGTGCTCCTCCTTGCGCCGTGATCTCTTTTTTCCAGAAGGTGGCGTAGAGTTTCAGATGATCGATCAGATAGCGGCAGGCGTCGAAAGCGTCGGCGCGATGTCTGGCTGCCGCCGCCACCAGCACGATGTTGTCGGCTGCGGCCAGACGACCCACCCGATGCACCACCAGCAACGCCTCCACCGCAAACCGGGCGTGCGCCTCGGCCTCGATCCGGGCCAATTCGGTTTCGGTCATGCCGGGGTAATGTTCCAGCTCCAGGGCGAGCACCTGATCGCCTTCGGTATAGTCTCGCACCGTGCCCACGAAGGTGACGATTCCACCCACCACACGACGACCGGCGATCAGGTTGGCCACTTCGCGTTCCACGGAGAAATCTTCCGTCTGGATACGAATCATTTTCTATCCTGCGCTTGGTTCAACGCAGCAGCTCCAGGACATTTTCCGGCGGCCTGCCCAGCACCGCCCGATCGCCGGAGATGACCACAGGACGCTCGATGAGTCTGGGATGGGCGACCATCAACGCGATCAACTCCGAGCGACCCGGCAAGGTGAGGTTCAGGCCCAACTCCTTGCAGAGGGGCTCCGAGGTGCGCAGCAGTTGATGGGGCTCCAGTTGCAAGGCGTCAAGGGTGCGTTCCAGCTCTTCGGCACTGGGTGGACTCTCCAGATAGAGTTGCACCTGGGGATGCAGCCCCTGATCCTCCAGCAGTTTGAGGGCGGCACGGGATTTGGAACAACGGGGATTGTGCCAGATGACCAGAGAAGCGGATTGATCCATGGCGGCAGGCTCGAAAAATAAAAGAGAAAGGGGAAAGAGCCTGGTGTAGACGGCTCCAGAAGCGCGGAAAAGTGTGCATCAGGGAATCTTCCGCGTCAATCTGGACCGTAACCTTTTATGTTTGAAAATTCCAAGGGCTTTTCCCCTGGACATCGATCGCGTTCCGGAACGAGGAACGCCCGGATGGATCCGATCGGATACGATCGGTGACAATGCGCTTTGCTCCCCGGCCCGGTTTTGGCGTATGATGGATCCTTCTATTGGCCATC
The DNA here is from genome assembly GCA_015231295.1 of Magnetococcales bacterium. GTDB lineage: Bacteria > Pseudomonadota > Magnetococcia > Magnetococcales > Magnetaquicoccaceae > Magnetaquiglobus. The sequence goes on from JADGBU010000044.1 coordinate 18,221, forward strand.
CTCATGAATGCTCATGCCCGTCACCGATCCCGTTTCCACTGCCGACGCCACACACCACTCGTCTGGAGCGCCGGGATCTCTGCGCCGGGCAGGCCGCTGGCTGATGGGATCGCTGCTGATGCTCCTGTCGCTCGCGGGCCTCGGCTTGATCGGCCTCGCGTTGCACCCGCCGGATCTGACCCCCTATGTAACGGATCTCTCGCGCTTTTTATCAGAACAAACCGGGCTGAAAATTCAATTGGCCGCCCTCCGACTGGAGACCGGATTGTCTCCGGCGGTGGTGGGCGGTGGCCTGGAGATTCGAACGCCGGACTCCGACGCCCCGATTCTGACCGCCGAACGCCTGATGGTGCGGATTTCACCCTTGCTGCTACTGCGGGGCGGTCTGCCCATGGCCATCACTCTGGAAGCGGCCCGGGCCACGGTGCGTCGCGACCGCTCCGGAGCGTGGCATCTGGGAGCGCGACGCCTCGGGAGCGATTCGGCTTCGATCTCCGGCGGCATCGGCCCCTGGCTTCCCAACGCCTTGACCCTGACCCGCTCGACGTTGATCTGGGAGGATGAGAGCCTCTCCGCATCGGGAGAGCCGGTGCGATTGCACTGGAACGATATTCAGGGCAACGGCTATCTGGAGCACTCGGGTCGGGCCCGGTTCACCGCCGAGGCCGCGCTGCCGGCGGCAGGCGATGCCCGCGTGATGCTGAACGGAGAGTGGGATGCGCAACAACGCTGGTCCCTGAAACTCCAGGCCGAACGGTGGAAACTGGCTCCCTTTCTGCCCTATCTGACCCGGACCCAACCCCTCGACGGCTTGAGCAGCCCGATCGATCTCTCCGCCGAAGTGACCGGACAGGCCACCGAAACCCTCGCGGCCCGGTGGCGTCTGAAACTGGGCGCGGGTCAACTCGCCTGGCCGACCCTGTTTCGCTGGCCGTTTCCCATCACCCGATTGCAGGCCGAAGGGCAACTGGCGCACGATCCCAAAGGTTGGCATCTGGCGGTGGATTCGTTCGAGCTGGCCTCGGCGCACGGGGAGGCCAAGGGCCAATGGCGTCTCACCGGCCTGGGGGGGCCGGACTCCCCGTTTCTGGAGCTGAACGCGACCGCCTCCGGCACCCCCTCGGACCAGGCGAAGTTCTATTATCCCTCGGCCATCATGTATCCGCCTTTGGTGCAATGGCTGGATCATGGCCTGAAGGATGGTCATGTCAAGCAGGCGTCGGTGCGGATTCGGGGTCATCTGGCCAACATGCCCGCCGGCCCCAACGATCCGGCGGAGGATCAGTTTCACATCGAGGGGGATGTGGTGGGATTGTCGTTGCACTATCATCCCCCCTTGCTGCCTTTGACCAACATCACCACGCATGTGGTGTTCGATCGCTACTCCATGACCGCCCAGGTCGCCGAGGCCACCTATGGAGGCACCAAAAAGGTCAAAGGAGAGGTCCGGATCGCCGACATGGTGCATCATCCGGTGGTGGAGATCGTCGCCGAATCGCCCCAGGTGGATGTGAACTCGATCTGGCAGGAGATCGTCACCCATCCCCGGTTGCGCTGGGATGAGGCGGTGGGCATGGCCGGAGCCGAAGCGCAAGGCCAGGGCGCGGCGAAACTGAAGATCACCCTGCCGCTGCAAGCCCTCTCCACCTTGACCTACTCGGGACAAATGGAACTGAAACAGGTTCGGTTTCATCCTCTGTTTCTGGCGCATCCCCTGGTCGAGGCCAACGGAGTGCTGACCCTGGATCAGGATCGGCTGGAGATTCTGGTGAACAGTGCCCGTCTGGAGGCCTGGCCGCTCTCCGGCAAGGCCACGGCGCGGCACTATCGCACGCCGGGCAAGGCGACCTTCGCCTCCCATCTCGACACCCGCCTGGAGCCGGGACAGTTGGCGGAGTGGGCGGCTCCTTTGTTGGGGGAGGAGGGATGGCTGCGGGGCGCGGTTCCGGCGTGGCTGGAGTTTTCCCGGCAGGCGGGAGATTCGGCATCAAGGGTCGGGCCGATCTGTCGGCCATGGCCGCCCGTGGCCGCATGGGCTGGCATAAACATAACGATGAGGCGGGCCAACTCCACGGAGAGGGCAATCTGACCCTGGGCGGTCGGCTGACCCTGCACAGCCTGTTGGCCGAGGCGGGCAATCTGCGCGCTTCCGGCAGCGTGGATTGGGATCTGGCGAAGCATCAGGGGCGGGTGGTGCTGGCGGAAACCAAACTCGATCGCAGCTCGGGACGGGTGGTGCTGAGCCGGGAAAAGAAAAAAGGTCCGGGGGAGTGGCAGATCGATGCCGATTGGAAACGTCTCGATCTGGGCGGACTGTGGCGGACCGTGCCCGCCGGTCCCGCACGGATCAACGGCTCCGAGGAGACCGTAACCTCCCCGCCGGAGCGGAGTTGGCCCACGGTGGGTTTGCGATTGCGAGCCGATCAGCTCTCTTTAGCCCACGGAGAGCAGGCGGAACGCCTCGACGCCACTTTGGCCATGGAATTGCGCTCCTTGCGGATTGATGCGTTGCGGATGCATCAGGGCAACAGCGAAATTCAAGGCACCGGAGAGTTTCTGTGGTCGCGGCGGATCGGCTCGGGGGGGTACGGGGGACGGATGCGCGTCACCAGTCAGGATTTCGGACGGCTGCTGCGCTCTCTGGATCTCCACGAAGGGCTGGAGTCCGGATCCGGAGAGATGGAAGTCTCTCTGGATGGAGTTCAGGCCCCGGAGCAACGGTGGCTCGATACCTTGTCGGGCACGGCGCGCTTTCGTTTCAAGGAGGGGAAATTGCGCCGTCTGGGTTTCGTTTCCACGTTGTTGGGACTCTTCTCCTTGAAGGATCTGCCCAATCTGGTGGTGGGGGAACGTCCGGATCTGGATGTTTCCGGACTCCATTATCAGGAGTTCGCGGGTACTTTTGCCATTCACGACAGCGTTTGGAATATCGAACGGATGGCGTTGCTCAGCCCGTCCATGAACATGGTGATGACCGGCAAGGTGGATTTTCCCCAGGATCGGGTGGAGTTGCTGGTGGGGATGCGTCCGTTGCAGGTGCTCGACGAATTGGTGAACGGCGTGCCGGTGGTGGGCAAATGGGTGACGGGGGATCGCCGGGCGGTGCTGGAAACCCAGTTCGACGTGACCGGCTCCACGCAGGCTCCCCAGGCCACCATCCGACCGGTATCGAGCCTGGCGTTGGGATTGTTGCGGGATTGGATTCAACTGCCCATCGACTGGTTGCGCAAGGCCGCCGGATCGGAACCATAATTGGCCGTGACTTTTTGCTCGATCGGAGTCATATTCGGTTATTTTCTTGGGTCATGACCACCGTCGGCGTGCCCAATCCCGTTGAACCGATCCCTCTTTCAAAAACCAGTCAAAGAAAGCCTGCTGCGGTATGAAAAGGCATTCCGAATCTTCATCAGCTTCGACCGAACTGGATGCGGATCATCAGGAACGCCGACTCCGATTCGAGCGGATGATTCAATCCGGGCTGGATGCCATGATCGGTTCCAGGCCATCCGACGAGGAGAGTTTTTACGATCTGGGTCTGAACTCGATCCAATTCACCCAATTGGGGAGCAGACTGGCCGCGAATTCCGGGCTTCCCCTGCCGAGCGCGTTGACCATGAAATATGCCTCGGTCGCTCAATTGGCCGATTACTTGACCGAAACCGCTTCCGAACCTCCCACTTCTTTTCCTTGCTGTTCCTCTTCCTCTTCCCCGTCCCCGGATGCGTGTTTTCCTCAGCTTTACAACCAGCAGGAGTGTTATGCCTGGCATGAGCATGTTGCCAACAAGGCATTCTTGCATCTTTGTCTGCCGATCCGGATGCGCTCTCCCGTAGACGCACGCGCCATGCAGGAGAGCCTGCAAGCCTTGGTGGAACGACACGCGACTCTGCGCACCGCCTATTTCAAGCAGGATGGGCAATCCGTTCAGCGGGTCCAGGAGGCCCGATCGCTCCTCCTGGAGCGGATTGACGTGCCGGAGCCATCCTGGCAAGCGGCGGCATTCCGGATCCGACAGGCCGCCGTTCGGCCTTTCGATCTGGAGCATGATCCTTTGTTGCGCGCTCATCTGTTCAGTCGCGGATCCGATGACCATTTGTTGTTGTTCGTCACGCATCATATTGCCGTGGATGCCACGGCTTTTTCCATTCTATTGAACGAATTTTTTTCGTGGTACGAAGCGCGTTGCGCCGGTCGGGAACCAACACTGCCAAAGATCGATGGCACCTTTGCCGATTTTGTGCATTGGCAAACTGCCATGCTGCAAGGGCCGGAAGGGGAACGACTGCGGCATTACTGGCATCAACAATTGGCCGGAGATCTGCCCGACATCGATTTGCCGACCGACCATCCACGCCATGGGCCTTCCAGTCACGACGGAGCCTGTCACTTTTTTCGGCTCGAATCGCGCCTGGTGTCGGAACTGCGCGCGCTGGCGCGAGAACAGAGAGGAACGCTGTATATGGTGCTGCTGGCCGCCTTTCAATGGTTGCTGCACCGCCACTCCGGACAAAACGACATCATTGTGGCAACCCATACGCAGAACCGTGAAAAACCGGAATTGGTGAATCTGGTGGGTTATTTGTCCGACACGGTT
>JADGBU010000328.1 GCA_015231295.1 Magnetococcales bacterium
TGTCGCGTATTGGTGCGCACGGCGTTGACCACCCGTGTCGTGCCCGCCGAGCGGGCAAATCCGGCTCCCGGCGCGCTTTGCGCGGATTCAGGCCAACTCAAGGCGATCAGGACCAGGGGGATCACAAAGGATTTCGTGGAAGTATTCATGGTGCCGACCGCCTCGCGTCACGAAGAAGTGGTGAATAATATTCCATAAGGATAACGCAACTCCCGCCCTATTCCAATGGATTCCGGCGAAACGCCACGGAGTCGAGCAGAGTCGGCCACGCTTCGGACCAGCAGCAGCCGTGATCGAAATCGGCGAGCACCCGGCTCTGGAGCGGCGTTCCGGGCGGCAGGCGATCGAGAAAGGCCCGTGTCACCGACTCCGGCACCTGTCGATCCCGCCCCCCCATGAAATGGGCCTGGGGCAGACGCGCCAAACGCGCCACGAAATCGACCGGATCCCGTGAGGCGGGCATGGAAGAGACCCCATGATGCCGGGTCCAGGCCGTCAGATCGAGATTGGCCGCAACCGTGATCCACCACGCCACGTCATCGCGCGCGGCGGCCAGCAAGGCGGCGATCACCCCGCCTCCGGAATAGCCGATCAGCCCGATCTGGCGGACTCCGAGCCGCCCCTTGGCCCGATCGATGGCTTGGCTCAGGGCCGTCACCACCTCCGGGGCGTAACGATGGGTGGACCAGTATTTCGGCGCACAACCGGACGCCAGACCACCGACATATTGACAGGGACGAGCCAGATAAAGCACCTTGGGGGCCGGATCCCGCAGCAGCATCGGCACCACCGGGGAGTCGATCGGGGTGGGATCGGGGGAGAGCCGGTTCCGGTCGAGCCAGGCCAGGCCATCCCCTTCCAGATAGACCACCAGGGTCTGGGCCTCGGGGCGGGAGTCGCGCACCAGGACGGTCAGATGAAACGGGCCACTCTGCCAGCTTTCCCGTTGCAAGCCCCCTTGCCGGGCCAGATCCAGCAGGCGTTCCGTGGGCGTGGACCAGAAGCCGACACAACCGGCCAGCAGCAGCGACGGCAACAACCGCGCTCCCCAAAAAAAAACCGAGGGGAGAAAAGCTCTCCCCTCGGAACGCAACCAGAACATCGGGACGAAATCAGAAGCTGTACTTCAGATTGCCCATCAGGCTGTATTGATCATAATCGTTGCGGCTGATGATGGTGCTGGTCTGCACTTCGCCCTGCAAACGATCGTTGATGGAAAGACGGACACCGGCTCCCAGTTGGGCACCGTTGGGGTCGTAAGTGGCGTTGTTGGCCTCGTAGACCAGATCCATCTGATAGGCGGCGTTGACATAGGGCTGATACCGCTCGAAGCGATAGCCCACTTCGGCACCGGCGTGGACCTGGGCGAAGCTGATGGCATTCTTCGCCACGGCGGCGAAGGCATCGACGCGATCCTGGGTGAAGAGATAGCCGAGATTGAAGCTCACATCCCACAACGGATCGTCGTTGAAGGCGGTGAGGTTGGCCGCGCCGAACCAGCGATTGGTGTCGAAGCTGACATTGGCGGCGGCGGCTTTCTGGTCTTCGCTGAGCCAGGAGTAACCGAGCGTGGCATCCATGGTGAGATAGTCGGTGAGCATCAGGGCCGCATAGGGGGCCAGGGTGAAGACCGAGGTATCCGAATTGCTGATCAGATTCTTCTCGTCGATCCATTGACCGGTGAGGGCCACACCGAGGGCCAGACCTTCCCGCACCACCATGTCGCCGCCGAGGGCCACGGTATGGAGATCGGAGTTGCTCTGGGCCTGATCGTTGTCGGCGTTGGTGTAGTCGTAGTTGATCCAGAGACCGACGCCCGAACCGGTCATGGTGCTGGCGGAGCCGCTGCCGGCGGAGATGCCGGTGCCGAATTCGGTCTGGGAGGGATCGATCAGGGAGGCGGTATTGGTTTTGGCGGTCTTCTTGCGGAGGCCGCGCACCGCGCTGTTGGCCTGCTTGGCGATCATGTTGACACTCTGCGTCACCGAGGTACGCTGACTGATGGTGGCCGCGTCGGCGCAGGTTCTGGCGGGCTCGTAGGAGGACCACTCGGAGGAGGATTCGTACTCCGAAGCATAATGGCCAGAGTAACGATACTGAAGATACCCGTTGTAACAACGATACTCGTAGGAAGAGGTTTCGTGGGGATACTCGGTTTCGGTGGCGCGGGCATTTTCCAGCGGCATCACGAACGCGGCGGCGAGGGATAATCCTGCAAAAATAGACAGCTTATTGTTCATGTTTTCCAGTCCTTTATCGAAACGTAGCAGATTCAACCGCATCGGTTGCGGCACGGGCATCCTGCCAAGTGAAATGATTGATCCGGTATTCAACACCATTTTTGACGTGACCGTCAAGCGTTTTATTCCCTGTGGCCTGATGGGTCGGCAGACAACGCGCTACTCTCGCCACTTGATGCTGCAACCCATGGTGGTATTTTGCTGAGTGGCCACCGGATTTCCGTCGAGCAGGGCGAGGATGGCCTC
>JADGBU010000045.1:0-3279 GCA_015231295.1 Magnetococcales bacterium
TCTCCTATGTTTTTCTCTTTGTGCTCACCATCAAGAACTTCGTGATGATGCGCCTGTTCGATCGCGCCGAAAAACTGGGAGAGGCGGTCAAATACGATACCCTGGTGGACTTTGGTTTCGTGCTGTTGAGTCTGGCGGTTTATGGAACCTACACCTACATGGTGCTTCCCAAATAGGCCCGACGGCTCTCCGATTGGTCTGACGAGCGGCCAGGAATGAAGCGTGCATCATTTTTCATTGCTTCATCCTGGCCGCAAGCGTATCATGTCAAGCCGTTTGAAAGTGGACACAACCGGAATCACGACACCATGGGCCATCCCCATTCCTCTGAACATCCTGCCTACCAAGACCGAGCGCATGTTGCAGATTCTATCGAACATCCTGGCCACCCGCAGCTTTCAGAACACCATCATTGCGGTCATTCTGATCAACGCCGCCATTCTGGGGCTGATGACCTCGCATACGCTGGCCCCCTCGACCATCGAAACACTCGAATGGCTGGATCACCTCTGTCTGGTGGTCTTCTGCGTCGAACTGTTGATGAAACTGCTGGTGTATCGCACCGGTTTCTTCAGTGACGGCTGGAATATTTTCGATTTCGTCGTGGTTGGCATCGCTCTGGTGCCCTCCACCGGGGCCCTGTCGGTGCTGCGGGCCATGCGGGTTTTGCGATTGATGCGTCTGGTCTCCTCCATGCCCTCGATGCGCCGGGTGATTTCCGGCATGTTCCGCTCCATGCCGGGCGTGACCTCGGTGGCCGGGGTGCTGCTGGTCATCTTTTATGTCTCGGCGATCATGGCCATCGGATTCTTCCGGGAACTCGATCCCGAAAAATTCGGCGATCTGGGCTCGACCTTCTTTACTCTGTTCCAGTTGATGACCACCGAAGGCTGGCCGACCATCGCCCGCGACATCATGAAAACCATGCCCTATGCCTGGGTCTTCTTTGTTCCTTTCATCATTCTGACCACCTTCACCACCCTGAATCTGGTGGTGGGCATCATCGTCAACGGCATGGAAGAGGCCAAGGAGGAGAGCGCGCGGGAAGAGATGGTGGCTCAAGGCTATCACATCAGCGAAGAGAGCAACGAAGTGCGCATCGCCATGATCCGCAACGATGTGAAAAACATCTCCGAAGATCTGGAAAAATTGGAATCCGCATTGACGCGATTGATGCAAATCCGAACAGAGCTGCGCTCGGCCACCACCCCTTCCGTGGAGTCGTAAGCCATGAACCTCATCTCCCTGCCAGACAATCGTCTGTTTCAACGCTTCATCATCGGCGTGATTCTGTTCAATGCCCTCATTCTGGGGCTGATGACGGTGCAAGATCTGCCCCCGAACCTCGTCACCCTGCTCACCGACCTGGATGATGCCTGTCTGGTCATCTTCTGCTTCGAGATTACCGTCAAACTGATGGGACAGCATCTGCGTTTCTTCCGCGACGGGTGGAATGTATTCGATTTTCTGGTGGTGGGCGTGGCGTTGGTTCCCGGTTCCGGTTCCCTTTCCGTGCTGCGGGCGTTGCGCGTGTTCCGACTGATGCGGCTGGTGAACTCCATTCCCTCCATGCGTCGGGTGATGATCGGCATGTTCGCCGCCATTCCCGGCACCGCTTCGGTCGCGGGTGTGCTGCTGGTCATGCTCTACGTTTCGGCCATCATGGCCATCAACTTTTTCGGAGAAACCGATCCGGAAAATTTTGGAGATCTGGGTGTCACCTTCTTCACGCTCTTTCAATTCCTGACCATGGAAGGTTGGCCCGATGTCGCCCGCCCGGTCATGGAAAAAATGCCCTATTCCTGGATGTTTTTCATTCCCTTCATTCTGTTGACCACCTTCACCACGCTCAATCTGCTTTTCGGCATCATCGTGGACAGTATGGAGCAGGCCAAGGAGGAGGAGGTGCGCGACGCCATGGCGGAACAGGGCATGGAGGCCTCCAACGAAAGCGAAGAGATGCGTCTGGTCTTGATCGAACAGGAGATTCGGACCATTCGGGAGAAAATTTCCGCCCTGACCTCCCGCATGGATGGCGTTTCGTAAAACGCGCGATCAAACCATTGAAAAAAAGAGAGGGTCTGGGGGATTCTTCCCCCAGGGTCTTGATTCTTGATGGATTTTCCTACCCTTCGAGCTGTCCGGCGTAACGCTGCCGCAACGTTTGAAAATTCACATACCCGGCCAACTCGCGCAACAACGCCACCATTCCGACGAACGACGGCCCGCGACGCGCCCCGGCGGCCACCTTGAAAAAGCCGCGCATCTGTCCATTCGGATGCGGAAACGTATTGACCGACACCACCACCTCACACCGATGGTGCCGAAATCCGAAACTGACCCCCCGATAAAAGGTCAAGGATCGCGATCGCGCCTCCAGATCGATGACTTTCAACAAAAAGGCATGATTTTCCCTGGTATCTTCCTCCAGATGAAACTCCATCACCACAAAAGGGGATTCCGCCCAGTTTGAATCGCGTTGCGGGCCAAGACCCGGATGGTTCACGCGCACAAACAGACCCGCAATCCCCGTCAATGCGATTGCCAATTCCCGATTGTTGTCGAAAATCTTCTGGACGTGACCCCTCGCCCACTCGGGATGAAACAGGGAAGGCAGATCGAGAATGGCCGTTTCATCCAGACTCAGCGAGGTGCCCATGACCATCCGATTGAGGCCCAACTTGTCTCGAAAGGCTTTTGCCGAAGGATATTTCGAGACATCCAGTTCCGGATGGGTCGCGATTTTCACGATGCCGATATTGGAAAACTCCAATCCATGCTGATCCAGTTTCACGCCCGAACGGAGTTCCAACGCCAAGAGCGGCCAACGGGATCCACAGGCCAAAAGCAACGCCTCCAGGTCGAAGGTCGCCCCCAACAAGGTGGAGTCCACCATCAAGATCCAGGGACGATCGACGGGGCGCGCCTCCAGAGCCTGAATCAACGCATGGGGATCGATGACCGTTTGTGTCCAGTCATACAGCACCGGCTCAAAAAACAGAATATCGGTCTTGCCACTGCTCAAGCGGTCCAACTGGGTATCGAGGCTGTCGATGTATCGGCAATAGATGTCGGAATTATCCATCAACGCGATCAATCGTTGCATCTCGTAATAGCCACCCAGCCAATCCAATCGAAGAGTACGACCATCGGCTCGTTTATATCTTCTTTTGTAGTAATTCAGAGTGGCAATCACCGTGGAAATGGAAGCCATGCCACTGGAGAACATGGAATATCGAATCTCCCAACCGGAAGCGGTCGGAAACCCTTGTTCCAATT